>NZ_SOHC01000030.1:0-125644 GCF_004403955.1 Cryobacterium sp. TMT1-2-1 | reverse complement strand
GTGCTGGTTGTGCAGCTTCCGGGCGAGGTCGATCCAGGCCTGCGCCTGGTACTCGGCCGAGTGCTCCTTCGTGTAGCTGTCGAGGATGGCCCGCTTGGCCTCTCCGCGCTCGGGCAGCGGAACCTGGTAGGCGGCGGTCGGCCCGTCGAGCAGCCAGGCGATCACGCCGTCCTCGCCCTCATAGATCGGGGTGGGGCTGGTCTCTCCGCGCATGGCGCGGTCGACGGCTTCGATCGCCATCTTGCCGGCGAAGGCCGGGGCATGTGCCTTCCAGCTGGAGATCTCGCCCTTCCGCGACTGCCGGGTGGCGGTCGTCGTGTGCAGCGCCTGGCCGATGGCCTGGAAGATGGTCTCGGTGTCGAGACCGAGCAGGGTGCCGATTCCCGCGGCGGCCGACGGGCCGAGGTGGGCGACGTGGTCGATCTTGTGCTCGTGCAGGCTGATCGCCTTGACCAGGTCGATCTGGATCTCGTACCCGGTGGCGATCCCACGCACGAGGTCGCGCCCGGTCAGGCCGCGCTCGGCGGCGAGGTGCTGCGCGGCGGCGGTGATCGGCGGGATGTTGTCGCCGGGGTGGGAGTACTCGGCCGAGAGAAACGTGTCGTGGTAGTCGAGCTCGCGCACGGCCACACCGTTGGCCCAGGCCGCCCATTCCGGGGAGACCCGGATGGCGGCATCCGTGCCGAAGGTGTTGGCTCCGTCGCCGCCGATGGACCGCGGGTGGGAGAGCGCCTGCGACCGGGCGGACACGACCGGACGCCGCGTGAGCGACGCCGCGGCCACGGAGGCGTTGTCGATCACCCGGTTGATCACCATCTCGGTGACCTCCGGGGTCACCTCTACCGGATCGGTTGCCACCTCGGCGATCTTCCAGGCAAGCTGGTCGCGGCGGGCAAGGTTCTCGTCGCTTCTGTGGACGCGCACATCATGGAGCTTCACAGGGGAAAACCTACCGGCTGCGGCTGTGAGTTGCGAAAGCGTCCGGCGGCGGCGCACTGGATTAGCATCGAAACATGGTCCCCCTGCCCAACCTGCTGACGTTCATGCTGGCCTCCGTCGCCCTGATCGCGCTGCCCGGCCCGTCGGTGCTTTTCGTCATCGGCCGCTCGCTCGCCCTCGGCCGGGTGGGCGGCTTCCTGAGCGTGCTCGGCAACGCGATCGGAATGGCGCCGGTGATCGCCGCGGTCGCCCTCGGGCTGGGCGCGCTCGTCACCAACTCGATCGTGTTGTTCACGATCATCAAGTTCGTCGGCGCGGGCTACATCGTCTTCCTGGGCGTCCAGGCCATCCGGCACCGGCGCACGGCCACCGCCGATATCGGGGTGAGCATGCGGGCGAAGTCCCGCTGGCGCCTGGTGAGCGAGGGGTTCGTCGTGGGACTGAGCAACCCGAAGTCGATCGTCTTCTTCGTGGCGGTGCTGCCGCAGTTCGTCGACTACCGGGCCGGGGCCGTGCCGCTGCAGATGGCGACCCTCGGCCTGGTCTTCCTCGTGCTCGCGCTGCTCGGTGACAGCGTGTGGGCACTGGCCGCCGGCTCGGCGCGGGACTGGTTCGCCAGCTCGCCCAAGCGGATGGAGCACCTCGCGATGACCGGCGGCGTCATGATGATCGGTCTGGGCGGCGTGCTGGCCGCCGCGGGCGCGAAGGCGTAGCCGGCCCGTGCGCGGCCGGGCCGGCTCAGGCCTGGGCGGCGGCCATCAGGGGCCGGGCGGGGGCGACCTTGCGCACGAAGGCGCCCAGCTGGCGGTAGACCTCCTGCGATTCCGGGTGCTTCGCATCCTGCTGCCAGGTGTGGTGCGTGTTGGCGCGCTTGCGGTCGTAGATGAGCGTGTCGACCTGGATCGACCGGCGCCGCAGTGCCGCGATGAAGTTGAGGTTCGCCCGGTAGAAGTAGTCCCGTTCCGAGGTGGTCACGAACACCGGCGGGAAGCCGCTGTCGAGCCACTCGATCGGCGACATGAAGCGGGCGGCGGCGCGGAGCGCGAGCCCGCGGCCGCGCTCGGGCAGCAGCATCTTCAGGAAGTTCAGGCTCAGCACGAACCCGCGCTCGAACATCACCGAGAAGTCGGCGATGCTGCAGTGCTGCACGAGTCCGCGGAGGTTCTCCGGGGCGACGTGGGGCTCGATCCCGTAGTAGGCGGCCAGCTCCGGTTCGTACGCGGATGCGGCGAGGAGCGCGGCGATGTGGCCGCCGGCGGAGTCGCCGCCGAGCACGATCCGGGCCGGGTCGCCCCCGAAGTCGGCGATGTTCTGCGCCACCCAGTCGAGCACCGCGTTACCGTCTTCGAGCATGTGCTTGAGCTGGAAGCGGGTGGCCATCCGGTAGTTCGCGTTGACGACGATCATGCCGTCCGCGGCCTGGCTGGCTGCGTACTTGGTCAGCGGAGCCTTGTCGCCGGAGGTCCAGCCGCCGCCGTGGAAGTAGATGTAGACCGGGAGGGGACGGTCCGCGTCGTGGGGGACCATGACGTCGAGGCGGTGCTCGCGGAGGCCGTCGCCGTCGTAGTCGATGTCGAAGGTGTAGTCGACGGTGTCGATCGGTTCGGCGTTGAACTTGTGCAGCTCGCCGGGGAGGATCCGGTGCATGATGGCCCGCCACATCCAGACCGGAACGCGGGCCAGCGCCGTTTCCTTGTGGGCCTTGCGCTTCTGCGGCCGGGGGGCGGTCACGGCCACGGTGTTGCGGGGAAGGGCGGTGTTGCGGGGAAGTGTGGTGTTGCGGGAAAGGGCGGTCATGCGGCGGAGCTGCGGTTCTTTATCACAGAATCACTGTAAACAATGCATCCGTGAGCAAGCTGGGAGCAGCTCAGGCCGGGCGCGCTGCGGAGGCGGCTCCCCCGTGCACACCGATGACCTGCAGCAGGGCGCGCGCGAGCGTATGGTCCCGCAGCGCCGCGCCCAGCTCGGCCGGCGTCGCACCCGGGGCCAGGCCGAGCTCGGCGACGTTGACGGCGTGCACGGCGAACTGGTAGCGGTGCGGTCCGGTGCCCGCCGGCGGCCCCGCGCCGAAGAAGGCCCGCTGCCCCGCGTCATTGGACAGGGTGCTCGCGCCGCCGGGCAGCCGGCCGCCCGCCGCGCCGGCACCGGCCCCGAGGGAGGTGACGGACGCCGGGAGGTCGGCGACGGCCCAGTGCCAGAACCCGGGACGGGCGGCATCCGGATCGAAGACGGTCACGGCGAAGCTCCTGGTCTCCGGCGGGAAACCCGACCAGGACAGCTGTGGGGATACGTTGGCACCCCCGGCACTGAGGTTGTACTGGGCGGTTCCGAGCGGGCCCCCGTCGGTCAGGTCGGCGCTCGACAGGGTGAACTGCGGGTCTGTCGTGGTCATGCCGGCAGCCTAGGCCCGCGTGGCCACTCCGCGAAGTGCTCGGCGGCCGCTCATCGTGCCTGCTCACTCGCAGGCGCGACGCGTAAAATGAGGCGGTGGCCATCCCGAAGATCCTCCTCTACTACGTTTTCACCCCGCTGGCCGACCCGGAAGCCGTTCGCCTCTGGCAGCGCGACCTCTGCGATTCGCTCGGCATCCGCGGCCGCATCCTCATCTCCCGGGACGGGCTCAACGGCACGGTGGGCGGCGACCTCAAGGCCCTCAAGCGCTACGTGCGCAAGACCCGCGACTACCCGGCGTTCAAGCAGATCGACTTCAAGTGGAGCGAGGGCACGGCGCTGGACGCCGACGGGCAGAGCCTCGACTTCCCCCGGCTGGTCGTCAAGGTGCGCGAGGAGATCGTGAGCTTCGGCGCACCGGGCGAACTGAGCGTGGATGCCGGCGGTGTGGTGGGCGGCGGCCGAAAGCTCGCCCCGGCGGAGCTGCACCAGCTGGTCGCCGAACGCGGCGACGACGTGGTGTTCTTCGACGGGCGCAACGCCTTCGAGGCCGAGATCGGCCGGTTCGCCGGCGCGGTGGTTCCGGATGTCGCCAACACCCGCGAATTCGTGGCCGAACTCGACAGCGGCAAGTACGACCACCTCAAGGGCAGGCCCGTCGTGACCTACTGCACCGGCGGCATCCGCTGCGAGGTGCTGAGCTCTCTGATGGCCTCGCGCGGCTTCGGCGAGGTCTACCAGCTCGACGGCGGCATCGTGCGCTACGGCGAGGCGTTCGGCGACGACGGCCTCTGGAACGGCTCGCTCTACGTCTTCGACCAGCGCATGTCGGTCGACTTCAGCGACCACACGAGCGTGATCGGCCACTGCGCGGCCTGCGGCGAGCCGACGAAGAACATGCTCAACTGCCTGGATCTGTCCTGCCGGGAGCAGCTCGTGGTCTGCCCGGGCTGCGTGGCCGAGGCCGCGCCGGCCTGCGCCGCGCACGCAACGTCCCTCTCCTCCCCCAGCTCAATCGCAGGGTGAGTCGCGGCCCTTCGTTCGCGTCGCGAAGGTACTTTGTCCGCAACTCACGGGGCGGGCCGGGACCCGCGCGGGCGGGGCTGTGATGTGATGCTGGGGTGACCTACGACGTCGAAGCCCTGCGCTCCCACTTTCCCTCCCTCGCCACGGGCCTGGCCCATTTCGACGGCCCCGGCGGCACGCAGACCCCGCTGCAGGTCGGCCAGGCGATTGCCAGGGCGCTCACCGGGCCGCTGTCCAACCGCGGCAGGGCCAGCCTGCCGGAGCGGAACGCGGATGACGCGGTCACCGGATTCCGCCAGGCGATGGCCGATCTGCTCGGCGCCGACCCGGGCGGCATCGTCTACGGACGCAGCGCCACGCAGCTGACTTATGACTTCTCCCGGGCGCTGTCGGCCGGCTGGGCCGTCGGCGACGAGGTCGTCGTCACCCGCCTCGACCACGATTCGAACATCCGGCCGTGGGTGCAGGCAGCCGAGCGGGCGGGGGCCGTGGTGCGCTGGGTGGACTTCGATCCGGAGACCGGGGAGCTTCCGGCCGCCGCAGTGGCCTCGGTGCTCAGCGAGCGCACACGCCTGGTCGCCGTCACCGCCGCATCCAACCTGATCGGCACGCGGCCTCCGATCGCCGAGATCGCCGCGGTCGTGCACGCAGCGGGGGCGCTGCTCTACGTGGACGGCGTTCATTACGCGGCGCACGCCTCCGTCGATCTGGGCGCCCTCGGCGCGGACTTCTTCGTCTGTTCGCCGTACAAGTTCCTCGGCCCGCACTGCGGTGTGCTCACCGCTGCGCCCGAACTGCTCGAGACGATCCACCCCGACAAGCTGCTCCCGTCGAGCAATCAGGTGCCCGAGCGGTTCGAGCTGGGAACGCTGCCCTACGAGCTGATGGCGGGCGCGACGGCCGCCGTCGACTTCCTCGCCGGGCCGGGAGCCGGCGCGACCGGAGCGGGGAGCCGGCGCGAACGCCTCGTGGCGTCGTCTATAGCCCTGGCGGAATATGAGGACGGGCTCCGGGCCGAGCTCGAACGAGGGCTGGCCGCGCTCCCGGGCGCGACCGTGCACTCGCGCGCCGCGGAACGCACGCCCACCCTGCTCGTCACCTTCGCGGACCGGGTAGCCGCGGACGCCTCGCGGTTCCTGGCCGACCGCGGCATCCTCGCCCCGGCCGGCTCGTTCTACGCCCTCGAGGCCTCCCGCCACCTCGGGCTCGGCGAAGCGGGAGGCTTGCGGATCGGCCTCGCCCCGTACAACACGGAAGGCGAGGTGTCGCGCCTCCTCGCGGCCCTCGGGGATTTCGCGCTGACCAGCCTGCCCTCCCGGTGATCACGGGCCGCCCGGCCTAATCTGGGGAGAGACAAAAGGAGAACCCGGATGCCCGTCGGTGCCGTGATCGAGTTCAGCAACATCACGAAGACGTTCGGCCCCGTCACGGCCGTGAACGACCTGTCGTTCACTGTGCAGCCGGGGCTGGTCACGGGCTTCCTCGGCCCCAATGGGGCCGGAAAGACCACGACGCTGCGGATCCTCCTCGGCCTGGTCGCCTCCACGCAGGGCACGGCGACCTTCGGCGGCATCCGCTACCGCGACCTGCCGAAACCGCTGGAGACGGTGGGAGCGGCGCTCGAGGCGGCCAGTTTCCATCCCGGCCGCACGGCGCGGAACCACCTCCGCGTGTACGCGATCGCCGCCGGGCTCCCCTCGGAGCGGGTGATGGCCGTGCTCGAAAAGGTCGGCCTCGCGGAGTTCGCCGACCGCCGCGTCGGCGGGTTCTCCCTGGGCATGCGCCAGCGCCTCGGCCTCGCGTTCACCCTGCTCGGCGAACCCGGCGTGCTCGTGCTCGACGAACCGATCAACGGCCTCGACCCCGAGGGCATCAAATGGATCCGCGGGTTCCTCCGCGACATGGCCGCCGAGGGCCGCACGGTCCTGGTCAGCTCCCACCTGCTCTCCGAGGTGCAGCAGAGCGTCGACGAGGTCGTCATCATCGCCAGGGGCTCGCTCGTGCACCGCGGGCCGCTGTCCAGCCTGGACGCGCACGCCACGCCTCACATCGTCGTCGACTCGCCCGACCGGGAAGCCCTCGCGGCCGCGCTCCGCGCCGCGGACGTGCCTTTCACGACCGGGCGAAGCGGCCTGGTCGCCGTGGCGGACGACCCGGCTCGGATCGGCCACATCGCATTCTCGGCCGGCGTCGAACTCAGCGCGCTTCACCGGCGGAAGTCGGGGCTCGAAGAGTCCTTCCTCGCCCTCGTCAACGGAGCGGACTCGTAATGGCCACCTTCATCCGGTCCGTCTCGGCGGAATTCGCCAAGCTCCTCACCACACGCATGTGGTGGGTGCTCGCGCTCGTGCTTTTCGGCTACATCGGCCTGCTCGCCGGAGGCCTCGCGGCCCTGTTCGCCGGCCTCCAGAGCGGCGCCATCGACCCGAGCGCCGCGGGCACCGGCGGCCAGGGCGCCCCGCCGCTCGGCAGCATCCCGCCACTGATCTACAGCTTCGCGTCCTCGGTCGGTTACGTGTTCCCCGTGCTCCTCGGCGCCCTGGCCACGACCAGCGAGTTCCGTCACCAGACGCTCACGCCGACCTTCCTGGCCACTCCGCGCCGGGCGGGCGTGCTCGGCGCGAAGAGCCTCACGCTGTTCGTGGTCGGCGTGGGCCTGGGCGTGGTCGCTCTGCTGGCATCCGTCGGCATCGGCGCCCTGGTGATGAACGCCTTCGGCGTCGATCCTCTGCTCGGCGACGGCGAAACCTGGACTCTCATCGGGCGCACCCTGCTCGCCATGGGGCTGTGGGCGATCATCGGCGTCGGGCTCGGCGCCCTCGTGCCCAGCCAGGTCGCCTCGATCGTGATCGTGTTGGCGTTCACCCAGTTCGTCGAGCCCCTGCTGCGGCTCGCCTCGTCCTTCCTCGACTGGACCGCGCAGATCGCGCAGTTCCTGCCGGGGGCCGCCTCCGACGCACTCGTCGGAGCCAGCATCTTCACCGGGATGAACCCCACGGCCACGGCGGCCGTGGCCCTCGACTGGTGGCAGGGCGGGCTCGTGCTGCTGGCCTACGCCGCCTGGGCCACCGCGGGCGGGTACTTCGTGAGCTGGAAGCGCGACGTCACCTAGAACGGAGCTATCGAGCACTGAGTTGCGGACAAACGACCTTCGCGGCGCTGGGGAAGGTACGTTGTCCGCATCTCAACTGCAGGCGCGACGGGTTTATGCTGCCCGCATGGTCATCGCCGCCGCGGTCTTCGTCGCCCTCGCCGCCGTGCTGCACGGCTTCATCTTCCTGCTGGAGAGCGTCTGGTGGACCCGGCCCTCCACCTGGCGGCGGTTCGGCCTGACCAGCCAGGCCGACGCGAACACGACCCGGCCGATGGCGTACAACCAGGGCTTCTACAACCTGTTCCTCGGCGTCGGCGCGGCGCTCGGCCTCTTCCTGTACTTCACCGGCGAGGCGGATGCCGGGGCCGTCCTCGTGCTCTTCTGCTGCGGCTCGATGGTGCTGGCGGCCATCGTGCTGCTGAGCACCGGCGGAGGGTACCTGCGGGCCGCGCTGATCCAGGGCACGCTGCCGCTGATCGGCTTCGCGCTGTTCCTGCTGGGTTCGGTCTCGACCGGCTAGGTCGAGGCGGCCAGGTCGACGCGGCTGCGAGAGACGCCCTGGCGGCAGACGCCCTAAATCTTGAGCGAGGCGATCAGGTCGCCGGCATGGCTGGTGGAGAGCACGACGCGGGCGAATTCTTCGTCCACGAGGTCGATCACCACGGCCTGGCGCTTGCCCTTGATCGCGAGGAAGTCCTTACCGCCGTGGAACTTCCAGGTACCCACCGCCAGGACGAGCGGCACCTCGATGCCCGGGGCACGGATGCCGCGGATCCAGATCCACGGGTCATCCGTGATGGCCACGGACCGGATGTTCTCCCGCTGCACGACGATGTCGTCGCGCCGAAGGGAGAGGGTCCTCTCCGCAGGGGTCAGGTGGATCTCCAGCCGGTCAGGGTGCACGCGCAGGGAAGCCATGCCCCCCAGTCTGCCCGGTCGCCGGGGGTTTCGGCTCGTAGAAACCTCACAAAGCCGTAACGCCCGGGCCGGCGATGGACGCGCTGCCTCGTGCTTACGCCTCCGGGCGCGCCGCAGCAGCGGCCTTCGCCGCGGCGGGAAGCGCGTCGAGAATGCGCCCGACGGCCGTGTCGTCGTGCGCGGCCGAGACGAACCAGGCCTCGAACACCGACGGCGGCAACGACACGCCGGAGTCCAGCATCGAGTGGAAGAACGGCGCGTACCGGAACGCATCCTGGCGCTGCACCTCGGCGTAGGTGCGGGGTGCCGTTCTCACCGCCTCCTCGCCGAAGACGAAGCTGAACAGGTTGCCCGCCCGCTGAACGCGGTGAGCGACGCCCTCGGCCCCGAGGGCCGCCGAGACCGCCTCCGAGATGATCGCGGATGCCGCGTCGAGGCGCGCGTACACGCCCGCGTCGGCCGCCTTCAGCGTGGCGATGCCGGCGGCAACGGCCACCGGGTTGCCGGAGAGCGTGCCCGCCTGGTAGACCGGGCCGGCTGGCGCGAGGTGGTCCATCACGTCGCCGCGTCCGCCGAGCGCGGCGACCGGCAGCCCGCCGCCGATCACCTTGCCGTAGGTGAACAGGTCCGGGGCGTAGCTGCCCTCGGCCTCGGCTGCGAGGCCCTCATTCTCGAGGCCCCAATAGCCGGCCGGGCCGACCCGGAACCCGGTCAGCACCTCGTCCAGGATGAGCAGCGCACCCTGCTCGCGCACGAGCGCTGCCAGCTCGGCGTTGAAGCCGGGGTCGGGGGCGACGACTCCCATGTTGGCGGCTGCTGCCTCCGTGATCACGGCGGCGATCCGGTCGGGGTGCTTCGCGAACGCGGCGCGCACGGCGCCGATGTCGTTGTAGGGCAGCACGAGGGTCTGGGCTGCGGTGGCCGCCGTCACGCCGGCCGAGCCGGGCATGGCGAGGGTGGCCAGGCCGGAGCCGGCCTCAGCCAGCAGCCCGTCCGAGTGCCCGTGGTAGTGCCCGGCGAACTTGATCAGCAGGTCACGACCCGTGAACCCGCGGGCCAGCCGAATGGCGCTCATGGTGGCCTCGGTCCCGGTCGAGACGAGCCGGAGCTTGTCGACGGCGCCGACACGGCCCTTGACCAGCTCGGCCAGTTCCGTTTCGGCCGGGGTCGAGGCGCCGAAGGAGAGACCGAGCGCCGCGGCATCCTGCACCGCCTTGACGACATCCGGATGCGCGTGGCCGAGGATCGCCGGGCCCCATGAGCAGACGAGGTCGACGTAGTCGCGCCCGTCCGAGTCGGTGACGTACGCGCCGGCCGCCCTGACCAGGAAGAGCGGGGTGCCGCCCACCGAGCGGAAGGCGCGCACGGGCGAGTTGACGCCGCCGGGGATGGACCGCTGGGCGCGGGCGAACAGCTCGTCGTTGTGGGTCATCGGGCGCCTCTTTCGTTCAGCCAGGTCGCCAGTTCGGCCGCCCAGTAGGTGAGCACGGCGTCGGCGCCGGCCCGTCGGATGCTGAGGATCGACTCTTCGACCGCGCGCCGGCGGTCGATCCAGCCGTTGGCCGCGGCGGCCTCGATCATCGCGTACTCGCCGGACACCTGGTATGCCCAGACGGGAATACTGCTCATCGCGGCGACATCGGCGAGCACGTCGAGGTAGCTGCCGGCGGGCTTGACCATGACGATGTCGGCGCCCTCGTCGATGTCGAGCTGCGCTTCTCGCACGCCCTCGCGGCGGTTGGCCGGGTCAAGCTGGTAGCTGCGGCGGTCGCCTTCGAGCGTGGACTCGACGGCGTCGCGGAAGGGACCGTAGAACGCCGAGGCGTACTTGGCCGAGTAGGCGAGCACCACGGTGTTGACGAAACCCGAGCCGTCCAGGGCGTCCCGGACCGCGGCGACCTGGCCGTCCATCATCCCGCTCAGGCCGAGCAGCTGCGAGCCGGAGGCTGCCTGCACGAGCGCCATCTCGCGGTAGCGCTCGAGGGTGGTGTCGTTGTCGACGCTGCCGTCGACGGAGACCACGCCGCAGTGGCCGTGATCGGTGAATTCGTCGAGGCACAGGTCGGTCTGCACGACCAGCGCGTCGCCCACCTCGTCGGCGATCGCGCGGGTGGCGACATTGAGGATGCCGTCGGGATCGGTCGCGCCGGATCCGACCGCGTCGCGGACCAGGGGCACTCCGAACAGCATGACTCCGCCGATGCCGGCGGCCGCGGCATCCGCCGCCGCACGCCGGGCGCTGTCGAGGCTGTGCTGCACGACGCCCGGCATAGACCGGATCGGCAGCGGCTCGGCCGCGCCCTCCCGGATGAACATCGGGAGCACGAGGTCGGCGGGGTGGAGGCGGGTTTCGCTGGCCAGGCGGCGGAGCGCGGGGTTGGCGCGCAGGCGTCGCGGGCGGATGACGGGGCTAATCACCCCTCAACCCTACGTCGCCCTACCCGCCGAACTGTGAGTTTGGCACCTTCCCGGAGTCCGGGAAGGTGCCAAACTCACAGTTCGGCGAGGGGAGGGGCGGGGTTTCAGTGGGAGCGCGCGGCGTGCACGAGCGCCTCGATGAGGGACTCGGCGCTGCGATGGTCGGCGACCACGTCGACGCGAAGGCCGAGGGCGGCGGCATCCTTCGCCGTGCGCGGGCCGATGCAGGCGACCAGGGTCTCCGCCGGGACCGGCCCGAGCTGCTCCTGGACCTGCTGGGCAACGCTGCCGGAGGTGACGAGCAAGGCCCGCACCCGTCCGGCCGCGACATCCGCGACCACACGTTCGTCGACCGGGACCCCGATGGTGCGGTAGGCCACGACCGACTCGACGTCGTGGCCGATGCGGCGCAGACCCACGCTGAGCAGGGGTTTGGCGATTTCGGAGCGCAGGGCCAGGATGCGCAGCGGGATCACGCCGTTGGTGGCGGCCTCCCACTCCTCGAGCAGTCCGCGCGCCGAGTTGTCTTCGGACGGGACGATGTCGACCCGGTAGCCGGCCGCGACCAGCGCGGCGGCCGTGGTCTCGCCGACCGCGGCGATGCGTGTGCCGGGGGCGACGACGGCGCGGTGCGAGGTGAGCACGTCGACGGTCGTCGCGCTCGTGACCGTCATCCAGTCGAAGCCGCCCTCCGCGAGGCGGGCGAGTGCGGCCTCGAGGGCGGGCGCGTCGTCGGTCGGCGCGAAGTTGATCATCGGGGCGACGATGGGTTGGGCGCCCTGCGCGCGCAGCTTCGCGGCGACCTGGTCGCCCCAGGGCCCGCCGCGGGGCACGAGCACTCGCCAGCCGGCGAGCGGCTTGACCTCGATCGGCCGGGTCGGGTGATGCCGGGTGATCACGATGTCCCCTTCAGCGGGGCGAACTCGGCCGCGCCGCCGGCCAGCAGCTCGCGGGACGCGCGTTCGGCCACGTCTTCCGCGGCCTCGACCAGGTGGTGGGCGGAGTGGGACTCGGGGGTCGCAGCGTGGGAACTGGTGACCTTCCGGGTGCCGTCGGGGCTGTAGACGGTGGCGGTGAGGAAGAGCAGTCCGTCGTCGACAACGGCCGTCGCGCCGATCGGAGCCGCGCAGCCGGCCTCGAGGCGGGCGAGCACGAGCCGCTCGGCGGCCGTCGTCGCCTGCGTTCCGCCGTGGTTGATCGCGGCGAGGGCTTCGGCGAGCCGGCGGTCGGCCTTGCCCTCCCGGACCTCGATGGCCAGGGCGCCCTGGCCGGGGGCGGTCGGCCACGCCGACAGCTCGAGGAACTCGGGGGCAAGCTGGTCGAGGCGGCCCAGGCGGCCGAGGCCCGCGGCGGCGAGCACGACGGCGTCGAGGTCACCCTCGGCGACCCGGGCAAGCCGGGTGTCCACGTTGCCGCGGATGTCGACGACCTCGAGGTCGGGCCGGAGCGACCGAAGCTGCGCGGCGCGGCGCGGCGAGCCGGTGCCGACCCTGGCGCCCACGGGCAGGGTGGCGAGGGTCAAGCCGTCGCGGGCGCAGAGCACGTCGCGGGCATCCGCTCGCTTCGGCGTGGCGCCGATGGCGAGGCCCGGGTGCGCGCCGGTGGGCAGGTCCTTGAGCGAGTGCACGATCAGGTCGCAGTCTCCGGCGAGCAGCGACTCCCGCAGGCCGCTGGCGAAGACGCCGGTTCCACCGAGGCTCGACAGGGATTCTCGGCTGGTGTCGCCGTGCGTGGTGATCGGGATGATGTCGACGGGCGCGCCGGCCAGGGCCCCGATGCGGTTCGCGATCGCCGTGGTCTGCGCCAGGGCGAGGGCGCTGCCGCGGGTTCCGACCCGGAGTGCGGCGTTCGCCGCGTTCACGGTGCCATCCCCGCGACGGCGGGCTTGAAGCCCAGCCGAACGTTCTCACAGCAGCCCGGCCGGCACACGTCGTACCAGGGACCGAGCTCCGTCAGCGCGGGCCGCTCGGCCACCGGCGCGTCATTCAGCCGTTCGAGCACGAGGTCGATCAGGCCGCTCACGAACGCGGGATCAACGCCGGGGGTCGGCACCCGAACCGAGAAAAGCCCGTGTTCCGCGGCCGACTCGGTGGCCTCGTTGTCGAGGTCCCACATGACCTCCATGTGGTCGCTCACGAAACCGAGCGGCACGATCACGACGGCGCGGATGCCCCGGGCCGGCAGCAGCGCGATGGCGTCGTTGATGTCGGGCTCCAGCCACGGCATGCTCGGCGGCCCGCTGCGGGACTGGTAGACGAGCTGCCAGGGGGTCTCGACGGGCTCGGCCACGGAGGCCCCGGCCATCACGGCGTGCGCGACGGCGAGGTGTTGCGCCGCGTAGGCGCCTTCCGGCCCGAAGCCGCGTTCGGCCGGCCCGCTCTTTGCGGCATCCGTCATCGGGATCGAGTGGGTCGAGAACAGCACTTCGACCTCGGTGACGAGGTCGATGCCGGGAATGGCCGCGGCGACATCCGCGAGGCCCTTGCGGACGCCGGTGATGAACGGTGTGACGAAACCGGGGTGGTCGAAGAACTGGCGCACCTTGTCGATGTGCACCGTGCCCTCGAGCCCGGTGACGGCCAGGGCCTCCGCGAAGTCTTCGCGGTACTGGCGGCAGCCGGAGTAGGAGCTGTACGCGCTGGTGGCGATGGCCAGCAGCCTGTTCCGGCCGTTGGCGTGCGCCTCGGCGATCACGTCGCGCAGGTACGGGTTCCAGTTGCGGTTGCCCCAGAGCACCGGCAGGTCGATCCCGCGGCGTGCCAGCTCGGCCTCGAGCGAGGCCTTGAGCACGCGGTTCTGGCTGTTGATCGGGCTGATGCCGTCGAAGTGGCGGTAGTGTTTGGCCACCTCTTCGAGGCGTTCCTCCGGGATGCCGCGGCCGCGCGTGACGTTGCGCAGGAACGGGATGACGTCGTCCTGGCCCTCCGGCCCGCCGAAACCGGCGAGCACAATGGCGTCGTAAGCGGTCACTACTGCAGCACCTCGACGAGCTCGGCCGTCGTGATGCGCCGACCCGTGTAGAACGGGACTTCCTCGCGGACATGGCGGCGCGCCTCGGTGTTGCGCAGCTCCCGCATCAGGTCCACCAGTTCGGTGAGCTCGTCGGATTCGATCGGCAGCAGCCACTCGTAGTCTCCGAGAGCGAAGGAGGAGACGGTGTTGGCGATGGCGCCGCGGAACGCAGCGCCCTTGCGCCCGTGGTCGGCGAGCATCTTGCTGCGCTCGGCCTCCGGCAGGAGGTACCACTCGTAGCTGCGCACGAACGGATAGACGGTGAGCCAGCCCTTGGGCTCGACCCCCCGCAGGAATCCGGGCACGTGGCTCTTGTTGAACTCGGCGTCGCGGTGAACGCCCATGGCGTTCCAGGTGGGGAGCAGGCTCTTGAGCAGGCGGCTGCGGCGCAGTTCCCGGTTGGCCCACTGCAGGGACTCCGCTTCGGCGGCGTGGGTCCACATCATCAGGTCCGCGTCGGCTCGAAGGCCCGACACGTCGTAGAACCCGCGCACGGTCACGCCCTCGGCTTCGACGAGCGCCACGACGTCGTCGAGTTCGTTCACGGCACGCGGAACGTCATGACCGTCGAGGTCGTCGGGGTTGCGCGGATCCTTCCGCAGCACCGTGAACAGGGTGAACCCCTGCGGTGATGCCACGGGGGCATCGCTCTCGGTGTGGGTGGCGGGCTGGGTCGTGTCTACTGCCTCTCCGGCAGCCGGGTGAGTCATAACCACTAGTCTCTACCGCTTTGCGGCCAGAGCCAAAAGCAGCTCAGCGCTTGAGGACCGACCTGGCCCCGATCCAGACCACGGCGCCGGCCACAGCGGCGGCTGCAGCGGCAAGGCCCAGCAGCGCGGCCGGGTTGTCTTCGCCCAGCTGGCGGAGGCGCTGCGCCATCCGCGCCTGGGCTCTGTGCGCCCGCTTAGGCAGGTTGAGCTTGTACTCGAGGGCGTCGAGCGTGGACGCCAACTCGGCGCGGGCGCGCACGGCCTCGGCGCGCAACTCGGTCTTGCCGTGGGCCGGGGGCGTGGCGTTTCCGGGGACAACCTTCGGTGCGGTGCTCGTGGACGGCCTCGCTGTCGGCCTCGCTGTCGGCCTCGCTGTCGGCCTCGCTGTCGGCCTCGCTGTCGGCCTCGCTGTCGGCTCAGTGCTCATAGTCGCCCACTCCCTTCAACGCATCGACGTCGGCTCGGATGCTCGCGGTCACGCCCTCCGGGTCGCTCTGCGTGCCCTTCTTGACCCGGTTCACGCCGATCAGGACAAGGACCACCGCGATCAACAGCAGCCCGAAGCCCACGATCAGCGTGGCCAGCCACAGCGGCAGGACGAGGGCCAGCGCGATCACCGCGAGCGCGATGAGCACGCCGGTCGCGAAGAAGGCGAAGACGCCCGCGACGGCGAAGAGTCCAAGCCCGATGCCGACGTTCCTGGCCTTGCCGGCCATCTCGGCCTTGAAGGCGTTGAGTTCCGCCCTGACCAGGCTGCTGATCTCTCCGGGCAGCTCTCCGAGCAGCACGAACACTGATTTTTTCGTCTTCGGGTTGAATCCACTGGTGCTCATGGAAGTCCCTCCCCCGCCGGTGGCGGCTAGTTGGCGGACGGCTCGGACGGCTTCGTAGCCGGCTTGGCTGCCGGCTTGGCCGGACGGGACTTGGCGCCCGTCGTGGGGCCCGCTGTTGCGTCCGTTGTTGCGCCCGCCTCGGCCACCTTGACCGCCGCGGCGGTGCGGGCGGCGGAGGCCGACTCGGACGGCGCCGGCTGAGCCCCGGCGGATCTGGCGGACTTGGCGGACTTGGCGGACCTCGCGGACTTGGCGGACTTGGCGGACTTCTCCTGGGCCTTGTCCTGGACCTGCGTGAAGACCTTCTTGCCGGCCTCGAAGAGCACCGACGGCACGTCGCCGACGGCCTCGAGGGCGAAATCGCGGACCTCGGTCACGCGGCGCTGCACCGGCTTGGCGTTCCACAGATCCTTCGCCGACGCGGCGATCTGCTCATAGCGCTGGCGCCCAGCACGCGCGCCCAGCACGTATCCGACCAGTCCGCCGGTGATGAACAGAAGCTTTCCCCGCATTGTCACTCCATTCGTCGACTTTCACGTGTGCACCAGCGTAGCCCGGTTGTCCAGCCCGGCCGCGGTGGATCAGAGACCGAGCGCGGCGTGCCGCACCCGGGAGGACGCGGCGAGGGCATCCGGGATCACGGAGGCCAGGCCCGTCCCGGCCAGCCAGGCGCCGGTGATGTCGATCCCCGGGATCGCCTCGAGGGTCTCGCGCACCCGGCGCACACGGCCGGCTGCGCCGATGGTCGCGGGTGAGAGGGCGTCACCCCAAACGGTTCGGGCGAACCCCCGCACCGCGGCGGGGTCGAGGTCGACGCCCAGCAGCGCCGAGGCGTCGCGCACGGCGAGGTCCCTGAGGTCGTCGTCGGAGAGGTGGGCGACGGGGCTCTCCTGCCCGGCCCGGCCGTAGGACAACCTCAGGACGTGCCGTCCGGGGCCGGCGGCCTCGGCCACCCAGGCCCACTTCGCGCTGACGTGGGTCAGCGCCTTCGCCGTGACACCGGGGGTACCCGCCCCCACGAGCACGCCGGTGCCGCGAGGGTGCTCGTCGAGGGCCGGGGCGTCGATGACGATCGTCGCAAGCTCGACGGCGGCCGGACGCGGCCAGTCGAGTTCGGCGAGCGCCAAGGCTTCGGGCGTGACGCCGGCGAGCAGGCGGAGGGCCTGCGCGCCGGGGGTCGCGATGATCACGAAGCGGCCCTCCAGGGTCGATCCGGTGGCAGTGGCAGCGCCGAGGAGAGCGGCGGCGGCCCCTTCGGCGGCCGGAGCGGCGGGGGCGGCCAGCGTCACCGTCCAGGTCGGCTCCTGCTCGCTTCCCGCCTCGCTTCCTTTCTCGCTTCCGACCGCGCCGCCGGTGCGTGCGAGGGCGGTGACCGGCGAGCCGGTGCGCACGTCGACTCCGTAGTGGTCGAGGTCGGCGAGCAACGCGTCGACGAGCCGCGACATCCCGCCGCGAAGCCCCCCGATGGCCGAGCCGGCCGGCGCCGCGGCGCGCATCGCGGTCACGGCCCCGGAGAGCGAGCCGGCGGTGGTGAGCGCCGCATTCAGGCCGGGGGCGACCAGATCGACCTCGAGGTCGGCGGCGGAGGCCGAATAGACCCCGCCCGCCACGGGCTCGACGAGCCGGTCGAGCACGCGTCGGCCCATCCGTTTCTCCACGAGCTCGCCGAGGCTGTGCTCGCGGCCGATCTTCAGCACGGGCATGAGCCGGTCGAGGTAGGCGCGCCAGGCGCCGCCCCAGCCGATCACCCGGCGCACGTCGTCGGCCAGCGGGGAGCCGGGGATGCCGAGCACGCCGGCCCGGGGCAGCGGCACGCTGACCGACCCGGGTGCCGAGCCGTTCGCGGGCAGGTGGAGCCAGGCGCCGGCCGGGTTCGGGGCGATGACCTCGCCGGACAGTCCCAGCCCGTCGATGAACTCGGCCACCGTGTTCCGCCGCACGGCGAAGCTTTCGGCACCGCTGTCGAGGGTCATCCCGGCAACCTCGTGGCCGGCGACCGCGCCGCCGACGGCATCCGTTGCCTCGAGCACGGTCACGCGCAGCCCGACGTGCGCGCAGGCCCGGGCCGCGACCAGGGCGGCCACTCCCCCGCCGATGACCAGGACGTCCCGCAGGCCGGCGCCTTCCGCTTCGCTCATGTCGGTCAGGCGGATGCTGCGCTGTGCTCGTGCACGAAGCCCACGATCCGGGTCAGCACGTCCGGGTCGGTTTCCGGCGGGACGCCGTGGCCGAGGTTGAGCACGTGCGCCGGCGCCAGGCGACCGCGCTCGAGCACGTCGCGCAGGTGAGCCTCGAGCACTGGCCACGGCGCTGCGAGGAGCGCGGGGTCGACGTTGCCCTGGATCGGAACGACGCCGCCGAGCCGGCGGTTAGCCTCGTCCAGCGGGATCCGGTAGTCGACGCCGACGACGTCAGCACCGATGCCGTGCATCTCCTTGAGCAGCTCGCCGGTGCCCACGCCGAAGTGCACGACGGGCACGTTGCGACGGATCTCGGTCGGGTCGGCGGCTGCGTCCGGCGTGCGCTCGATGTAGGTGAGGTCGCGCACGTGCGAGATCGCCTGCGCAGAGGCGGGGGCGACGTAGGCCGCGTAGTCCTCTCGCGACAGCGCGCCGGCCCAGGAGTCGAACAGCTGCGCGGCGCTGGCTCCGGCGAGCACCTGGGCGCGGAGGAACCGGCCGGTCACCTCGGCCGTCCAGTCCATCAGCGCCGCCCAGGCCTCGGGGTCCGCGTGCATGAGCGTGCGGGCGTGGATGTGATCCTTCGACGGCCCCCCCTCGACGAGGTAGGCGGCGAGGGTGAACGGCGCCCCGGCGAAACCGATCAGCGGGGTGCCGCCGAGCTCGGCGACCGTGCGGGCGACCGCCTCGGAGATCGGTGCCAGGGCGTCGTCGAGGATGGCCGGGTCGAGGGAGGTGAGCGCCGCGACATCCTTCGCCGTGCGCGTCGCCGTGCCGAGGACCGGGCCCTTGCCGGCCACGATCTCGACGTCGACGCCGACGAGCTTGAGCGGGACGACGATGTCGCTGAAGAAGATCCCCGCGTCGACGCCGTGGCGGCGCACCGGCTGCAGCGTGATTTCGCTGGCCAGCTCCGGGTCGAGGCAGACATCGAGCATCCGCGTGCCGACGCGAAGTTCGCGGTATTCGGGCAGCGAACGGCCCGCCTGGCGCATGAACCAGACCGGGGTCACATCGGGCCGGGTGCCCTGGTAGGCGCGGATGAGGCGGGAGTCGGCGGTCTGGCCGGAGGAGAGGGGATGCTGCGCGTCGAGGTTCACACCTTCGATTCTGTCAAACATCCATCGACGTAACGATTCGGGGGGTTCGGCGACCCGACGTAGAATCGAGGACGTGCTGATTTGTCTGTCCGCGAGTCACAAGAACTCCAGCTTCGATGTGCTGGAGAAATTGTCCGTCGGCGCCAGCGCCTCCGCGGACCGGATGCTCGAGCGCCACACCTCCCTCAGCGGAGCCGTCATCGTCGCCACCTGCAACCGGTTCGAGGCCTACCTCGACCTCGATGAGCCGTTCGGGGTCTCCCCACTGCCGGCCGTCTCCGCCGCCATCGAGGCGATCAGCGCCAGCACCGGCGTGGCCGCAGACACGCTCCGCGACACCCTCGACCTCGTGCACGGCAACGGCGTCGCCGAGCACCTGTTCGCCGTGACCAGCGGCCTTGAATCCGTCGTCGTCGGCGAGGGGGAGATTGCCGGGCAGGTGCGTCGCGCCCTCGAGCAGGCTCGCGCGCACGGCACCACCAGCGGTGAGCTGGAGCGCCTGTTCCAGCGCGCTTCGCAGACCTCCCGCGGTGTCAAGAACCGCACCGGCATCGGCGCGGCCGGGCGCTCTCTCGTGCGCCTCGCCCTCGAGCTGGCCGAAAGCCGAGTGAGCGACTGGGCAGAGACCCGGGTGCTTCTGGTCGGAACCGGACGCTACGCCGGCGCCTCGCTCGCCGCTTTGCGCGACCTCGGAGCCGAGAACGTTCGGGTCTACTCGCCGTCCGGCCGGGCCCTGAAGTTCGCCAGGTCGCACGGCATCGACGCCGTCCCCGAACTCGCGTTCGCCCGCGAAGCGGCCGAGTGCGACCTCATCCTCACCTGCACGACCGTCGACCACCACGTGATCGATGCCGCCCTTCTCGGCGCCGGACGGGCGCTCCTGGCCGAACGTGAGGCCCTGCAGGACGGCGTCACTCTCCTCGTGAGCCCGGCCGATGCCGCCGGGGTCGCCGCTGCGGATGCCGCTGCGGATGCCGTCGGGGACGCCGACCGGCCGGCTGCCGCGATCGACGCTCCGCGCCAGCTCATCATCGACCTCGGGCTGCCCCGCAACGTCGACCCTGACGTCAGCCTCGTACCCGGCATCGAACTCCTCGACCTCGAGACCATCCGCATCCATGCCCCGCTCGAAGAGCTGAACAGCACCAGCGAGGCACGACAACTCGTGACCAGGGCCGCCCGGAAGTTCACGGCCGTCACCGAGGAGCAGAGCCTGGCCCCGGCTGTCGTGGCGCTGCGCAGCTACGTCTTCGACATCCTCGACGCCGAAATCGGGCGGGCGCGCGGCCGCGGCGATGCGAGCGAGCAGACCGAAGCGGCGCTTCGACACCTTGCCGGGGTGCTGTTGCACACGCCGATGGTGCGATCGCGCTCCCTCGCCCGTGCCGGGGAGCAGGAGTCGTTCCTGACCGGCCTCGACGCCCTGTTCGGCATCCAGGTCTCCCTGCCGGCCGCGGGAACGGCGCAGGCCGGCCAGGAGGCCACGCCGGACTCCGCCCCGGACGCGGGCACCGCGGCCTCGTGACCAGGTCCGTCGGCGCCACACTGCCCGTCGACGCGCATGCGATCCGCACCGACCGCCTGCTGCTGCGCCCGCTGACCGAAGCCGACGCCGACGACGTCTTCTCCTACCAGTCCCTGCCGGAGGCGGTGCGCTACCTGCCGTGGCCGCTGCGCGACCGGGAGGAATCCCGCGAGCACACCCTGAAGCGGGCCGGTTTCACTCGCCTGGCCAACGACAAGGACGCGATCATCCTCGCGGCGGAGCTGCCGGGCCCGGACGGGGAGCCCGGCCCGGTGATCGGCGACCTGAGCATCTTCCTCCAGAGCGCCGTGAACGCCCAGGTGTCGATCGGCTGGGTGTTCCACCCGATCCTCCACGGCCGGGGCTACGCAACCGAGGCGGCCCGGGCCGTGCTCGAGTTCGTTTTCACCGAGATCGGTGCCCATCGGGTCTTCGCCGAGGTCGACCCCAGGAATACGCCATCCGTGGCGCTGTGCCGGCGGCTGGGCATGCGGCTGGAGGGGATCTTGGTCGAGAACGAGATCTTCAAGGGTGAGTGGAGCGACCTCGCCGTGTTCGCGATCCTGGATCGCGAGTGGGGTGACGCGCGCTAGCTGCGCCTGCTCGTCGCCGAGACTCGCCGTTTCTGCCGAGAATGGCCGTTGCACCGGCGACTCTCGGCAGGAACGGGGATTTTCGGCACGGGGCGCCGTCTGCGAGCATGGGCGGATGCGAGCGGTCTACTTCGAAGAATTCGGCACCCTGCCCGAGGTGCGCGAGGTGCCGGACCCGGTGCCGAGCCCGGCGGGCGTCATCGTGCGCGTCGAGGCGACGGGCCTGTGCCGCAGCGACTGGCACGGCTGGATGGGGCACGATTCCGACATCGCCCTGCCGCATGTCCCCGGGCACGAACTGGTCGGGGTGATCGAGGCGGTCGGCCCCGATGTGCGCCGCTTCTCGGTCGGCCAGCGGGTGACGGTGCCCTTCGTCTGCGCGTGCGGCGACTGCCCCGAGTGCGCGAGCGGCCAGGGCCAGGTCTGCCGGAACCAGACCCAGCCGGGGTTCACCCACTGGGGCTCGTACGCCGAGCTGGTCGCGCTGCACAACGCCGACGTCAACCTCGTTGCCCTGCCGGGCGACCTGGATGCCGGCGCGGCCGCCCTGCTCGGCTGCCGGTTCGCGACCTCCTACCGCGGGCTCGTGCACCAGGCCCGGCTGGCCGCCGGCGAGACGCTCGTGGTCGTCGGCTGCGGCGGGGTGGGACTCTCCGCCGTGATGATCGGCCGGGCCCTCGGCGCGGTCGTGATCGCCGTCGACATCAGCGCCGCGGCTCTCGACGCAGCGTCGCGGGTGGGAGCCGCGCACACCGTCAACTCCGCCGGACTCTCCGACGTCGAGGTCGTCGCGCGCATCCGCGCGCTCGCCCCCGACGGCGCGGAGGTCACGGTCGAGGCCCTCGGCCGGGAGAACACCGTGGGCATCGCCATCCGTTCGCTCGCCATCCGCGGACGGCACGTGCAGATCGGGCTGCTGGCCACAGACCCTCAGGTTCCTCTGGGCCTCGTCATCGCGCGGGAACTCACCGTGCTCGGCAGCCACGGGATGCCTGCCCACGACTACTCCGAGCTTCTCGCGCTCGTCGCCTCCGGCCGGTTGCGACCGCAAGACCTGATCAGCACGAGAATCACCCTCGACGAGGCCCCCGCCGCCCTGGCCGCGATGTCGGCCGCGACCCCCGCCGCGGGCGTCACCCTGATCGAAGTGTCCCGCCCCGCCCGCTCCTGACTCCTCCGCTTCACCGCCGTCGCCGCGGTTCCGGCCCGCGGTTGTGGCAGTTGTGGGCAGTTGTGGTGGCGAACTCAGGAGAAACCGCACGGCCACGCGGATCGGCCGCGCCATTCCGCGGCGGCAGCCCACCGAACTACGGATTCTCCTGAGTTCGCCACCACGGAAGGGCTCAACGCCGCGGACGAGGCGCGGGGTTCAGGGTCGAGCGGGTCCTGCTAAGCGCCGCGGAGGCGCTCGGCGAGGTAGGCGTCGAGCTTGTCGAGCGGGATGCGCTCCTGCGCCATGGTGTCGCGGTCGCGCACGGTGACGGCCTGGTCCTCGAGCGAGTCGAAGTCGACCGTGACGCAGTACGGGGTGCCGATCTCGTCCTGCCGGCGGTAGCGGCGTCCGATCGCGCCGGCGTCGTCGAAGTCCACGTTCCAGGACTCGCGCAGCCGGGCCGCAAGGGTCTTGGCCATCGGCGAGAGGGCCTCGTTGCGCGACAGCGGCAGCACGGCGACCTTGACCGGAGCGAGGCGCGGGTCGAGCTTGAGCACGGTGCGCTTGTCCACGCCGCCCTTCGCGTTGGGCACTTCCTCCTCGTGGTACGCGTCCACGAGGAACGCCATCAGCGAGCGGGTCAGCCCGGCGGCCGGCTCGATCACGAAGGGAACCCAACGCTCGTTCTTCGTCTGGTCGAAGTACGAGAGGTCCTTGCCGGATGCCGCCGCGTGCGTCTTCAGGTCGAAGTCGGTGCGGTTCGCCACACCCTCGAGCTCGCCGAACTCGCTGCCGGTGAAACCGAAACGGTACTCGATGTCCACGGTGCGCTTGGAGTAGTGGGAGAGCTTCTCCTGCGGGTGCTCGAAGAGGCGCAGGTTCTCGGGATTGATGCCGAGACCGGTGTACCAGGCCAGCCGCGTGTCGATCCAGTACTGGTGCCATTCCTCGTCCGTGCCGGGCTCGACGAAGAATTCCATCTCCATCTGCTCGAACTCGCGGGTGCGGAAAATGAAGTTTCCGGGCGTGATCTCGTTGCGGAAGCTCTTGCCGGTCTGGCCGATCCCGAACGGCGGCTTCATCCGCGCCGCCTGCAGCACGTTGGCGAAGTTCACGAAGATGCCCTGCGCGGTCTCCGGGCGCAGGTAGTGCAGCCCGGATTCGTCGTCGACCGGGCCGAGGTAGGTCTTGAGCAGGCCGGAGAAGGCACGCGGCTCGGTCCAGGTGTTGCGGTTGCCGCAGTTCGGGCAGGGGATGCCGTCGAGTCCTCCCTCGGCGGCGCGGCCCTTCCTCTCCTCGAATTCCTCCTCGAGGTGGTCGGCGCGGAAGCGCTTGTGGCAGCTGGTGCACTCGACCAGCGGGTCGCTGAAGACCTCGACGTGGCCGGATGCCTCCCAGACCTGCTTGGGCAGGATGACGGATGAATCGAGCCCGACGACGTCCTCGCGCCCGGTGACCATGGTGCGCCACCACTGCCTCTTGATGTTCTCCTTGAGCTCAACCCCGAGCGGTCCGTAGTCCCAGGCGGACCGGGATCCGCCGTAGATTTCACCGGCCTGGAAGACGAACCCGCGGTGGCGGGCGAGGGCGATGACGGAATCAAGACGGGAGAGTGCGGCCACGGTGGCTCCAATGGTCGGGAAGGAAAAGGAGGGAAAGCCCCATTTTAGGCGCTCGTCCGGCGCCCGAACGCCCTGCTGCTAGCGTTGCCGAGGAAGTCCGCAGCCAGCCGCGGGTTCTCGAGGGAGCGAAAATGAGCACGACGCCGAGATCATCGAAGGATGCGAACGAGGATTCCACCGGTCTGCAACTGGTCCCGGATCGACTGCCCGTGGCCGTGGAGGAGAGCGTCCTCGAGGCCGAGCGCCGCAACTGGACTCCCGCGAAAATTGCACTCTGGGCAGGTATTTCCCTCGTCGGCGCCGTCAGCTGGGTCATGCTCGCCGTGGTTCGCGGCGAGACCGTCAACGCGGCCTGGTTCGTCTTCGCGGCCGTCGCCACCTACCTGATCGCCTACCGCTTCTACTCCCGCTTCATCGAGAAGCACCTGCTGCGGCCCGACGACCGCCGGGCGACCCCGGCCGAATACAAGGCCGACGGCAAGGACTACGCCGTCACCGACCGTCGGGTGCTCTTCGGGCACCACTTCGCCGCCATCGCCGGCGCCGGCCCGCTCGTCGGCCCGGTCCTGGCCGCCCAGATGGGCTACCTGCCCGGCACGATCTGGATCATCGTCGGCGTCATCCTCGCCGGAGCAGTGCAGGACTACCTGATCCTGTTCTTCTCCATGCGCCGCGGCGGCCGCTCCCTCGGCCAGATGGCCAGGGACGAGCTCGGCGTCATCGGCGGCACCGCCGCCCTCGTCGCGACCCTCGTGATCATGGTCATCATCGTGGCCATCCTCGCCCTCGTCGTCGTCAACGCGCTGGCGGAGAGCCCCTGGGGCGTCTTCTCGGTCTCGATGACCATCCCGATCGCCCTGCTGATGGGCGTCTACCTGCGTTTCTTCCGGCCGGGCAAGGTGACCGAGGTCTCGATCATCGGTTTCGTGCTGCTGATCGCCGCCATCATCGGCGGCGGGATGATCGCCGGCACCGAATGGGGTTCGGCCTTCTTCCTTCTCGACAAGGTCACGATCGCCTGGGGCATCATCATCTACGGCTTCATCGCCGCGATCCTGCCGGTCTGGCTGCTGCTGGCCCCGCGGGACTACCTCTCCACCTTCATGAAGATCGGCACGATCCTGATGCTGGCCGTCGCGATCGTCATCGTGCGGCCGGAGATCAACGTTCCCGCGGTCAGTGAGTTCGCGGCGGCCGGCGGTCCCGTGGTCAGCGGTTCGCTCTTCCCGTTCCTCTTCGTCACGATCGCCTGCGGCGCGCTGTCCGGATTCCACGCGCTGATCGCATCCGGCACCACGCCCAAGCTCGTCCAGAAGGAGCGCCAGACCCGGTTCATCGGCTACGGCGGCATGCTGATGGAGTCCTTCGTTGCGATCATGGCTCTCGTCGCCGCGCTGTCGATCGACCGCGGGATCTACTTCGCCATGAACTCCCCCGTCGCCCTCACCGGCGGTACGGTCGAGGGCGCCGTCGCCTTCGTCAACAGCCTGGGCCTGACCGGCGTCAACCTGACCCCCGACATGCTCACGCAGACGGCGAAGAATGTCGGCGAGGAATCGATCGTCTCCCGCACCGGTGGGGCGCCGACCCTCTCCGTCGGGCTGGCGCACATCATGCAGCAGGTGGCCGGCGGCACCGGGATGATGGCGTTCTGGTACCACTTCGCCATCATGTTCGAGGCGCTGTTCATCCTCACCGCCGTCGACGCCGGCACCCGGGTCGCCCGGTTCATGATGCAGGACAGCCTGGGCAACTTCTTCCCGAAGTTCAAGGACACCTCCTGGCGCGTGGGCGCCTGGCTCGCCACCGCGGTCATGGTGGGGGCGTGGGGCGCCGTGCTGCTGATGGGCGTGACCGACCCGCTGGGCGGGATCAACACGCTCTTCCCGCTGTTCGGCATCGCCAACCAGCTGCTGGCTGCGATCGCGCTGGCCGTCTCGATGGCCATCATCGCCAAGCGCGGCAACTTCCGCTACCTGTGGATCGTGGCCCTGCCCCTCTCGTTCGCCGCCGTCGTGACCATCTATGCGTCGTTCCTGAAGATCTTCTCGACCGTCCCGAACGTGGGCTACTTCGCGCAGAACAAGGCGTTCTCGGACGCCCTCGCGGCCGGGGAGACCAGCTTCGGCGCCGCCCCGACGGTGCAGGCTATGGAGGCCGTCGTGCGCAACACGATGGTGCAGGGGCTGCTCTCGATCCTCTTCGTCACACTCGCCATCATCGTCATCGCCACCGCGATCGTCGCCACCTGGAAGGCGTACCGCTCGGGCTCGAGCACGACCGACGAGGATCCGGCCGTGCAGTCCCGGATCTTCGGCCCGGCCGCGTTCGTGCCGACCGCAGCCGAGAAGGAGCTCGAGGTCCAGTGGGACGCACAGGCCGCTGAGCTGAAGGCGGCTCTTCCGCCGAGGGCAGCCCGGTCCGGCCGATGAGGGATGTCCTCGCCGCGGTACGCACCGGCGCCAGGGGAATCGCCTGGTTCGTCCGGGGCGTGCTCGGCGAGGACGCCTACGACAAGTACGTCGCGCACCACGCGGCGACCCACGGCGGGGCGGAGGCCGGAACCTGCGGCATCGGAGAGCCCGTGATGACAGAGCGCCAGTTCTGGCGCGACCAGACCGACCGGCAGCAGAAGAACCCGCAGAACCGCTGCTGCTGAGGGCGTCCCCGCCGTGCGCGGTCGGCCGGCCGGTCGGGAGGTCGGGAGGTCGGCCGGCCGGGAGTCCGGGAGCCCGGGAGTCCGGGAGTCCGGGAGTCCGGAGGCTAACTCAGGAGAATCCGTGATGTGGCCGACTGAGGCCGCTGAAAGACGGGGCGCGCGTTTGCCCGGTCCCGGTTTCTCCTGAATTAGCCGCAGGCGAGTGCGGCCAGGGCCGTGAGTCGCGGACCTCGGATTAGGCTCGGTCCATGAGCGAGTCCCTCCGTCGCATGCTTCGCGCCCTGCCGGATTTCCCCGCGGACCTTCCGGCTTTCGACCCGGCGAGTGCGCCGGCCGGCCCGGCCGCCCTGTTCGTGCAGTGGCTGCACGAGGCCCTGGCCGCCGGCGTGCCGCAACCGCACGCCTTCAGCCTGGCCACCGCGGATGCCGAGGGCAACCTGTCCTCCCGGATGCTCATCCTGAAGAACATCGACGACGAGGGCTGGCACTTCGCCACGGCGACCACCTCGCGGAAGGGCCGGGAACTGGCCGCCAACCCTCGGGCCGCCATGAACTTCTACTGGTCGCGGCTCGGCCGGCAGGTGCGGGTGAGCGGAACCGTGGCCCTGCTGTCGGCCGAGGCATCCGCCGCCGACTGGGCCGAACGCCCCGCGGCCGACGAGTCGGCCAATCCGAGCTGGCAGCTGTATGCCCTGCGGCCGACGGAGGTGGAGTTCTGGCAGGCCGGCGCCGACCGCAACCACATCCGGCACCGCTACAGCCTCTGACCGCTACAGCCCGTATGGTGGCCGGATGACGAAGACGGCACTCATCATCGGCGGAACCGGGCAGATCGGCCTGGCGGCCGCGGCCCGGCTGGCGACCTCCGACTGGGCTGTGACGGTCGCCCATCGCGGGCAGCACTCACCCGCGCTTTCGGCGGATGTTCGGAGCATCCGGTTCGACCGCGCCGACACGGCCGCGCTGCACGCAGCCGCCCGCGGCAACGACCTCGTGCTCGACACGGTTGCCTACGACACCGGCCACGCCGACCAGCTCGCCGGGCTGGCCGGCGACGTCGGCTCCCTCGTCGTCATCTCCACCGGATCCGTCTACCTCGGCCGGAACGGTTCCTACCTCGACGTGGCGACCGACGAGGTCTTCCCGGACTTCCCGGTGCCGCTCACCGAGGCCGACCCGACCGTGGACAATGCCGAGCAGAGCTATTCGCCGCTGAAGGCGGCGATGGAGCGCCGGCTGCTGGCCGCCGCCGACCTGCCGGTCAGCATCCTCCGGCCGGGCGCGATCCACGGGCCGAACAGCCCGGCGCTGCGGGAGTGGTTCTTCATCAAGCGGGTGCTCGACGGCCGCCGCCGCGTGGTGCACGCCTACGACGGCGCCAGCCGGTTCGCCACGTCGGCCACCGCGAACATCGCCGAGCTCGTGTCCCGGTGCGCCGAGCAGCCGGGCCGCCGCGTGCTCAACGCCGTCGACGACGAGGCGCTCACCGTGGCAGAGATCGGCCGGGCGGTGTTCGATGCGATGGGGCACGAGGCCGAGATCCTCTGTTTCGCCGGTCCGCCTCGGGACGGACTCGGATCGAGTCCCTGGGGCCTGGCGAACCCGATCGTGCTCAGCATGGCCGCCGCCCGCGAGCAGCTCGGCTACGCGCCGGTCGTGAGCTATGCGGAGGGCCTGGCCGACGACATCCGCTGGGTGACGGATGCCGTCGCCGCGGCCGAGCGCCGCGGCGAGTCCTGGCAGCAGCTCTTCCCGTCCATCGTCACGCGCTACGGCGCAGGCGGCTGGTTCCCGTACGCCGCCGAGGACGCGTACGCGGGCTGACCGGCCGCGCCCGCTGACCCGCTGAGCGGCCGACCGGCGAGCGACCTCAGGTCGTCAGCGCGTAGGCCTGCCGCAGCCAGCCCGCGAGCTCGGCGTCGACCTCCGCCGTCGTGCGGATCACGATCTCGTTGTGCCAGCGGTTCTTTGAGACCTGCTCGGTCTTACGGATGCGCTCGCTCACGATCGGTTCGGACGTCACGAGGTTCAGCAGCACGGCGCCCGATCGCGGGTGGATTGCGAGGAACGCGCGACCGTTCGTCACGTGCAGGGAGCCCTGCTTCTCCTCGATCTCGTGTCCGCCGAGCTGGGCCAGGGCGCCCTGGAGGATCTCGAAGATCTCGCGGGCCGTGTCATCCGCCTGGATTCGTTCGATCGCCGTCGCCGCCATGCCCCCATGCCCCCATGCCCCCATGCTCTCACCCTCAACCCCCGCGAAACTGCAGTTGTGCGCGCTAAAACGCCCTCAGAACGCGCACAACTGCGGTTTCGCGGGAGGTGACGGGAGGTGGCGCGAGGGTCAGTGCACGTATTCGAGCAGGTCGAGGCCGATGGCCCGCATGCCGTCGAGCACGGAGAGGCGGGCGGAGAGCTTCGTGTCGGCAAACGACATCGACACTGCGTAGGTCACGCCGGCCCGCGGGCCGCGGAGGATGCCGACCTCGCTGCGCACGCCGGCATCCGTGCCCGTCTTGTTGACCAGCAGGATGCCGTGGTCGCCGTCCCGGTGCGACAGCGGGTCGAGCCCGAACGCACTGGCCACCATCGACAGGTCGGTGTTCAGGGACAGCCAGCCGATGACGCGTTCACTGGCCTCGGCGTCGACGATCTCGCCGCGGGCGAGCGCCGTGAGCAGCCAGGTGAGTTCCTTCGCGCTGCCGACCGAGAGCTGTGGGGCATCGTCCGGGCCGCGCTGGTCGCGGACGAGGTCGAGCAGGGCCGTGCGGGAGAGGCCGAGCTGCTCGGTGCGCGCCCGCACCGCGTCGAGTCCGACGGCGCGGATGAGCACGTTCGTGGCCAGGTTGTCGCTCGTGGCGCCGACGAGGGCGGCGAGGTCCGCGACCGGCAGCGAGGGCGCCTGCAGGTGCTGCCAGATTCCGGGGCCGCTCACCGCGTCCGCGGCGGTGCGATCGAGGATCGTGTAGACGCCGAAGTCGGCGTCGCGGAGGCGCGCGGCCACCTCGATCAGGAGGAGGATCTTGCCGATGCCCGCCGTCGGCATTTCGACGTGGTCGTCGACCGAGAACAGCACCCGGCCGGTCGTCAGGTCGGTCGCGCGCGCGGACACCTGCACGCCGTCCATCGCCAGTTCGCCGAGGGCCTGGAAGCCCCGGGCGAAGTTCTCGTGCGTCTCCGGACCCTTGTGCTTGCCTTTGCGCTCGGCGGAGTGCCTGGAGCGTCGCTCTGCATCCTGGATCGGCTTGGACAATTCGCGCGCGCTTTCTCTCGGTGCGGGCAAGAATACCCCGCGATCACCCTATGTCACAGGCCGGCGGGGGACCTCACCCGGCCGGCCTCACCAGATGGTGACGCGCTTCTCCGGGTCGAGCCAGAGCGCATCCGCCTCGGTGACCCCGAACGCCTCGTAGAACTCGTCGATGTTGCTGACGATCTGGTTGCAGCGGAACTCGTTGGGCGAGTGCGGGTCGATCGCCAGCAGGCGGATGACTTCCTCGTCGCGACCCTTCATCTGCCACGCCTGCGCCCAGGAGAGGAAGAAGCGCCGGGCACCGGTCATCCCGTCGATCACCGGCGGCTCCTGGCCGGCCAGCGACAGGAGGTAGGCCTTCCAGGCGATCGACAGGCCGCCCAGGTCGCCGATGTTTTCGCCGATGGTCAGGGCTCCGTTGACGTGGTGCTCGGGCACCTGCTTCGGGGCGAGGGCGTTGAACTGCTCGATCAGCGACCTGGTGCGCTCCTGGAACGCGGCCTTGTCTGCCTCGGTCCACCAGTCGATCAGCAGCCCGTCGCCGTCGTACTTGGAGCCCTGGTCGTCGAAGCCGTGGCCGATCTCGTGCCCGATGACGGCGCCGATGGCCCCGTAGTTGGCGGCCGAATCGCGGGCCTCGTCGAAGAAGGGGAACTGCAGGATGGCGGCCGGGAAGACGATCTCGTTGAAACCCGGGTTGTAGTACGCGTTGATCGTCTGCGGCGTCATGAACCACTCGTCACGGTCGAGCGGGTTGCCGATCTTGCCGAGTTCCCGGTGGAACTCGAACTCGCTGGCCGCCCGCACGTTCGCGATGAGGTCGCCGGCGTCGATCGTCAGGGTCGAGTAGTCGCGCCACTTCACCGGGTAGCCGATCTTGGGCGTGAACTTGTCGAGCTTCTCGAGAGCGCGGGTGCGCGTCTCGTCGGTCATCCATTCGAGCCCGGTGATGCTCTGCCGGTAGGCCTCGACGAGGTGGCCGACGAGCACGTCCATGCCGGCCTTGGCGCTGGGCTTGAAGTGCCGCTCCACGTAGATGCGGCCGACGGCCTCGCCGAGCGCGCCCTCGACGAGCGAGACGCCGCGCTTCCAGCGGTCGCGGATCTGCGGGGTGCCGCTGAGGGTGCGCCCGTAGAACTCGAAGTTGGCGGCGACGAAATCGCTCGAGAGGTACGCGGCGCTCGAACGGATGACCTGCCAGCGCAGCCAGTCCCGCCAGTCGTCGAGCCTGTCCTCGGTGAGCATCTCGGCGAGCCCGCTCACGAAGCTGGGCTGGCGCACGACGAGCTCCTCAAAGGCGGCCTCGGGGGCGTCGAGCCCCTCGAGCCAGAGGTGGAGGTCGGCCCCCGCGGCGAGCGCGGACACCTGCCCCCAGGTCTTGAGGTTGTAGGCGAGCTCGCTGTCCCGGGACTTCACGTTGTCCCAGTGGTGGCGGGCGAGCTCGGTCTCGAGGTCGAAGACGCGCTTGGCACGGGTCTCGGCGTCGCTGATGCCGGCGAGTCCGAACATCCGCGCTTGGAGGGTCAGGTAGGCGTCGCGGACGGAGGCGAACTTCTCCTCGCGGTAGTAGGACTCGTCGGGCAGGCCGATGCCGCCCTGCTCGACGAAGACGAGGTAGCGCTCGGGGTTGCCCGGATCGTTGTCGACGTAGAGGTGGAAAGCGCCGGCGACGCCCTTGCGCTCGAGCCGGCCGAGCGTGCCGAGCAGGATCGGAATCGAGGTGACGGCGTCGACCGTGGCGAGGTCGGCCTGAAGCGGCGTCGCGCCCAGCTTCTCCACGCGATCCTCGTCGAGGAAGCTGGCGTACAGGTCGCCGAACTTGCGTTCCTCGGTGCCTTCCGGGGCGGACTGGGCCTCGAGGATGATCTCCCGCACGGACTTCTCGGACTCCTCGGCGAGGAGGTAGAACGACCCCCACCGGGCCTTGTCGGCCGGAATCTCGCTGCGGGCGATCCATTTGCCGTTCACGTGTCGGAACAGATCGTCCTGCGGGCGGATGCCCGGGTCGAGTTCTGAAGTGTCGATTCCGGATGCGAGCCCCTGGTCAGTCATGCGCCCCAGCCTATTCGGTCCCTCCCCCGCCGAACTGTGAGTTCGGCACCTTCGCGGGCCCCGGGAAGGTGCCAAACTCACAGTTCGGCGGGATGGACGGGGGGATTGGGGGGCGGGATGGGCGGGGGTCAGAGGGCCAGGTCGCGGCGCCGGATGGCGGCGAGGGAGAGGGCGGCCAGGAGGGCGGCGAGGGCGAGCATCCACCAGGCGCCGGTCCAGTCGACGTCGACGGTGCCGAGGGCGGGGGTGTGGGTGAACGGCGAGAGGGCGCGCAGCCCGTCGGGGCCAGGGCTGGCCTGGCTTTCCTTCGACTGGTGCCCGGGCCTGACTACCCGCTGAACTAAAGTCGTGAGAATCACTATCACCCTGTTCCGCCGCCAGCCCGTGGACCGCGAGATCCTCCGTCTCGCCGTGCCCGCCGTCGGCGCGCTCATCGCCGAACCGCTGTTCCTGCTCGCCGACGCCGCCATGGTCGGCCACCTCGGCACGACACCCCTGGCCGGCCTCGGCCTGGCCAGCGCGGTGCTGCAGACGATCATCGGGCTGATGGTCTTCCTCGCCTACAGCACGACGCCGGCCGTGGCCCGGTGGCTGGGCGCGGGCGATCGGCGCCGGGCGGTCTCCGTCGGAATCGACGGGCTCTGGCTCGCCCTGGGCCTGGGTGTCGTGCTGGCCGTGGCCGGCTGGTTCGCCACGCCGGTGCTGGTCGGCGCCTTCGGCGCAGAGCCGGCCGTCACCGCGGCCGCCGCGACCTACCTCGCCATCTCGATGCTCGGCCTGCCCGCGATGCTGCTCGTCTTCGCCGCGACCGGCCTGCTCCGCGGCCTGCAGGACACCCGCACCCCGCTCTGGGTGGCCGGCCTCGGCTTCGCCGCGAACATCGTGCTCAACCTGTTGTTCATCTACGGCCTCGGCCTCGGGATCGCCGGCTCCGCGATCGGCACGGTCATCGCCCAGTGGGGCATGGTGGCGGTATACCTCGTTGTCATCGTGCGGCAGGCGAGGCTGGGCGGCGCGCGGCTCCGCCCGCACCGGGCCGGGATGCTGCTGGGCGCGGCATCCGGCGGCTGGCTGTTCCTGCGCACGGTCAGCCTGCGCGCGGCCATGCTCCTCGCGGTGTTCGTGGCGGCGCGGCTCGGCTCCCCGGAGCTCGCGGCCTTCCAGATCGCGATGACGCTGTTCGCGACGCTCGCCTTCGCCCTCGACGCCCTCGCGATCGCGGCCCAGGCGCTCGTCGGGCGCGGCCTCGGCGCCGGCGACCTGGCCGGCGTGCGCGCGGTGCTCCGCCGGTGCCTCGAGTGGGGCGTGCTCAGCGGGGCCGCGCTCGGCCTGCTCGTGATCGCGTTATCCGGCGTGCTCGGCGACCTCTTCACCGGGGCGACGGATGTCACCGACCTCCTGCCCCCGACGCTGATCGTGCTCGGGGCATCCGTTCCGCTCGGCGGGATCGTGTTCGTGCTCGACGGCGTGCTCATCGGCGCCGGGGACGCGCGCTACCTCGCCCTGACCGGCCTGGCGAACCTCGCCGCGTTCGTGCCGCTGGCCGTCGCCGTGCTGTGGGCGCCCCCGGGGTCCGCCGGCCTCGCGCTGCTCATGGCCGCGTTCGCGTTCGGCTACCTCGGCGCCCGCGCGGTCACCCTCGGCCTTCGCGCCCGCACCGTCCGCTGGATGGTCGTCGGCGCGCATCCGTCTGCCGGCGTCGGTTAGTTTGGTCAGGTCGCTTCGATCGAATCGGCTCGTTCTCCAGCATCAGGACCCCCAGTGACCCAGCCCGCCAACGCGTCCGGAGCCAACGCACCCAGGCCCGCCGTGCCAACGGACGGCCGCGTCCTGCTCGGCTGGCGCAACGCGGTCTTCGTCCTGTTCTTCGTCAGCGGTCTCAGCCTCGCCACCTGGTTCTCCCGGGTCCCCGTGATCCGCGACGGCCTCCAGCTCGATACCGCGCAGGTGGGCCTCGTGATCTTCGGGCTGTCGGGCGGCTCGGTCCTCGGCCTCCTGGTCGCAGCCTGGCTGCTCGCACGCTTCGGCGCCCGCCGGGCGATGCTGCTGGGCATGTCGGTCACGGCCGCCGGCCTCGCCCTGGTCGGAGTGGGTTCGAGCCTGCTTCCGTCCGCGCCGTTCGTGTTCATCGCCCTCGCACTCGTGGGCCTCGGGATGGGATCCGTCGACGTCATGATGAACGTCGAGGGCGCGGCGGCCGAACGGGAGATCGGCAAGACGCTCATGCCGCTGATGCACGCCTGCTTCAGCCTCGGCACGGTTGTGGGCGCGCTTGTCGGAAGCGGCGCATCGTTCGTGGGCCTGTCGGTCTTCTGGCACCTGTCCGGGACGGCGCTGCTCGTGCTCGCCACCACGGTCGCAGCCGTGCGCTTCATCCCCACGCGCGCCGACCTCGGCGACGACGCCGTGCTGCCCCACCCGACCGGTGTGGCGGTGCCGTGGCGGGCGCGCCTGCGCGAGAACCTGGCGGTCTGGAAGGACTCGACGGTGCTCCTGATCGGGGTGATCGTTTTCGGGATGACGTTCGCCGAGGGCTCCGCGAACGACTGGCTGGCGATCGCCGCCGTCGATGGGCACGGCTTCAGCAACTCAGCGGCCGCGATCGTCTTCGGCGTGTTCGTGACCGCGATGACTCTCGGCCGCGTGCTCGGCGGGCCGGTGCTCGACCGCTTTGGACGCGTGCCGGTGCTGCGCGCCTGCGCCGCACTGGGAATCGTCGGCCTGCTCGTCTTCATCCTCGCGCCGACCGGTTGGCTCGTCTTCGTCGGGGCGGCTCTCTGGGGGCTCGGCGCCTCCCTCGGCTTTCCGGTTGGCATGTCGGCCGCCGCCGACGGGTCGAAGAGCGCGGCGGCCCGGGTGAGCGCGGTCGCCATGATCGGCTACTTCGCATTCCTCGTCGGCCCGCCGGTTCTCGGCCTGCTCGGCGAGGCGGTCGGCATCCTGAACGCCCTCTACGTGATCCTCGCGCTCATGGTGCTGGCCGGCATCGTGGCGCCAGCCGCGCGGGAGTCGAGCAGGCCCGAAGCGCGCTGAGCGCGAACCCGAGGCACGAATTCGACGGGAGTTTCACGGGAAACGGGCCGGTCACGGGGCAGGCGGGCGGCGGCATCCGGAATCTCCGTCGAATTCGGAAGTGTTTCGGGAGAACGGGCCCCGCGGCGCGATTAGGCTCGACGGGTGCGCCTTGTGATAGCCAAATGCTCCGTCGATTACGCCGGGAGACTCAGCGCGCACCTGCCGCTGGCCACCCGCCTGCTCATGCTCAAATCGGACGGCAGCATCCTCGTGCACTCCGACGGCGGCTCGTACAAGCCGCTCAACTGGATGAGCCCGCCGTGCAGCCTGTCCGAATCCGAGCCCGACGAGTACCAGACGGATGCCGGCGTCACCGCCCTCTGGACGGTCACCCACGGCAAGACCGACGACCAGCTCATCGTCAGCATCTACGAGGTGCTGCACGACTCGGCGCATGAGCTCGGCATCGACCCCGGCCTGATCAAGGACGGCGTCGAGGCCCACCTGCAGAAGCTGCTGGCCGAGCACATCCACCTCCTCGGCGACGGTCACACCCTCGTGCGCCGCGAGTACATGACCGCCATCGGCCCGGTCGACATCCTGGCCCGGGATGCCGCGGGCGGCTCGGTCGCGGTCGAGCTCAAGCGGCGCGGTGACATCGACGGCGTGGAGCAGCTCACCCGCTACCTCGAGCTGATGAACCGCGACCCGCACCTGGCCCCCGTGGCCGGGGTCTTCGCCGCCCAGGAGATCAAACCGCAGGCGCGCATGCTCGCCGAGGATCGGGGCATCCGGTGCCTGCTGCTGGATTACGACGCGATGCGCGGGCTCGACGACACCCAGTCCCGCCTCTTCTAAAGTCCCGTTCACTTCCCCTTTCTCCCCCGAGAACGGCCCCGGACCGGGGCCCGTTCGGTGCATGGTGTGCACAGTCCCATCCGTGCACGCCTAGGATTGACGCGTGAATCCGACATTGACGCGCACCTGGAGCGCCATCCTCTTCGACCTCGACGGAACGATCACCGATTCCGCCCCGGCCATCACCAGCTCCCTCGCCCGCACCTTCGCCGCGCTGGGCCGCCCCGTCCCCTCCGACGCCGCACTCCTCGCCTACGTTGGGCCGCCCATGCTGGCCGCATTCCGCGAATACGCCGGGATGACGCCGGACGAAGCGACCGAGGCCCTCGCCGTCTACCGCGCGGACTACAAGGGCGCGTCGTCGCTCGACACCGCCGTCTACCCCGGTATCGCCGGCCTGCTCGAGCGGATCTACGCCATGGGCATCCCGCTCGCCCTGGCCACCAGCAAGCCCGAGCGCAGTGCGATCGATATCCTCGAACACTTCGGCCTCGACAAGTACTTCACCGTTGTGGTCGGCGCCTCCGAGAGCGAGACCCGCAGCGCCAAGGCCGACATCGTCGCCGAGGCCCTGCGCCGCCTCGAGGCGTCCGGGGCGAGCATCACCGCGCCGGTCATGGTCGGCGATCGCAGCTACGACGCCGAGGGTGCCGCCGCGAACGGCGTCCCCACGATCATGGTCGAGTGGGGCTACGGTTCCCCGGCCGAAGCTGCCGCGGCCACCGCGACCGTGTACTCGGTCGACCAGCTGGCCAAGCTGTTGCTGGGCTAGCGCCCCGCCTGGCGCGCCGCCTGGCGCGCCGCACCTCGCACCTCCCACCTCCCACCTCCCACCTCAGTTGCGGAAAAAGTACCTTCGTTTCAACAATGAGGGTACTTTTTCCGCATCTCAACCGCGCGGGGGCGCGGGGCGGGCGGGGATACTGGGATGAGACGAGCGGAAGGACACGCCATGGCCGCGGACACCCGGAATCCGAGCGCAGTTGAATCGAGTGCGACGGGCGCGAGCGCAGCCGAATCGAGCGCAATGGGCGCGAGCGCGTGGGACGCACGCTACCGCGAGGCGGGCAGGGGCGCTGGGACCCGGCTCTGGTCGGCGCTGCCGCCCGGGATCGTCCTCGACACGGTGTCCGGCTGGGCGCCGGGCCGGGCGCTCGACCTGGCGACGGGTGACGGCCGCACCGCGATCTGGCTGGCGACGCAGGGCTGGAGCGTGACCGGCGTCGACTTCTCGGCCGAGGCAATCGGCCTCGCCCGGACGCACGCCGACGACGCAGGAGCCGAGGTGACCTGGCTGGTCGCGGATGCCGTCAGCTGGGCCCCCGAGGATCGCTTCGACCTCGTCACGGTGATGTACCTGCACCTGCCGGAGGCGGACATCCGGCGCGTCCTCGCCCGGGCCGCGGGCTGGATCGCTCCCGGCGGGCACCTGCTCGTCGTCGGGCACGACCGGTTGAACCTGGGAACGGGGGCGCCCGGGCCGGGCAACCCGGACATCCTGTACACCCCCGAAATCCTGAGCTCGTCGGCCGGCGACCTGGACGTGCTGCGCTGCGAGACGGTCCCCCGCGACCTCGCCACGGATCCCGAGGGGCCGGATGAAGCGCACGGCACGGATGCCGCCCCCCGCGTCGCCCTCGACACCATCCTCGTCGCCTCTGCCCGGCCCCGGATCCAGTCCTGAAGCGCCAGCCCGCCGATTGAGATGCGGACAAAGTACCTTCCGTGCGCCCGGGAAGGTACTTTGTCCGCAACTCAGCGCCGCGAGGGGCCAGCGCAGAGAGGCCAGCGCAGAGAGGCCAGCGCAGAGAGGCCGCCGCCCCGGGCGGGGCGACGGCCTCAGGATCTGCCGGACCTGCCGGACCTGCCGGACCTGCAGGACCTGCCGGACCGCCTACTTACGCACGAGCGTCGCCACGGTGAAGCCGCCGGCGGCGATCGTAACTCGTCCGGCGCTGGTGATCGTGTCGCCCCGGGTCGGGACGAGTCGGCCGCTGGAGTCGTAGGCCCGCTGAACGAGCTTGTAGCCTTTCGGCACCACGACCGTGCGCAGGCTCGACACGGTGGCCGCGCTGACGTAGAGGGTCGAGTCCCCGGCCGGCCCGGAAACGGACACGGTCGAGACCAGCGGCTGGATCAACAGCGCGTCGAGCGATGCGTCGCCGTTGCTCGTGCCGACGACGCTGGTGGCGCCGGCCGGCAGGGTGCGGCCCAGTGCGAACGGGAACAGCTTGCCCGGGGCATCCGTGATGCCCTGGTCACCCGCGCCGCCGTTGGGCGTGCTGCCCAGGGCGGTCGTGCCGGCGGCCCAGCGCGTGGCCCCGGCGGGTGCCACGGCCTGGTTCACGATCGGGTAGACGTTGCGAGCCTGGTCGGCGGCGGGAACGGGGATGCTCACTGAGCCGCCGGCGCCGAGCGCCACGTACGCGCCCTTCGACCAGTTGGCCTCGCCCGTCCAGGCGGACGGGGGCGTCACAACGGATCCGGCGCCGCTGACGGCTCCGGATTCGGCCTCGACCACGCTCAGTCCCTTCGTGGCGACGGTCTCGTCGATGCCCAGCGCCTTCGTCTTCAGCGCCGGGTTCGCGTCCAGCACGAGCATGGAGAGCAGCGCGTGGATGGTCGATTCGGCACCCGAGTTGTGGTTCACCCGGCCGTCGTATTCGATCCCGTCGACCGTGGTTCCGGTGGTCGGGTCGTAGGCCGGGGCACCGCTGCGGTTCGCACCGAAGTACCAGCCGGCCGTGATCGCTGCCACGTCGAGGAGTCCGGGGGCCTTCGCGGCCTTCGCGGTCGCCACCAGCCCCTGCAGCCTCGAGTCGACGCCATAGGCGATCTGCGCCTCGCCCGGCGTGGGCGTCCAGGCGTTGTCCGGTCCGCCGGCGGCGAGCAGTTGCGGCGTGAACTGGGCGGCATCCTTGATGGCCGCGGTCAGCAGGTCGCTGCGGCCGAGCACGTCGGCGGCCGTGGCGACGGCGGCCGGGGCCATCCCGCCCCAGGCGTGCCAGAGCGTCTGCGACTTGTTCCACGGCAGCATCGCGCCGTACGGCCACTGGTTCACGGAGCCGGACGACATCCCGGCGACGCCCTCGGTCAGCTGGGTGAGTGCGGTGGTGGCGAGGTCGTCGCCGGGTTCGACCTGGGAGTAGGCGGCAAGCCCGAGCACGGCCTCGGCGGAGGCATCGGCCCCGCCGGCGATGAGCCAGGCCGGAACCTGCACGCCGTCGGCCACATCGAAGGTGCCGTACTTGCCGAGCGACTGCCGGTTCAGCGCGTCGAGGGACAGGTGGAGGCGATCCTGGAGGAAGGCGGCGAAGTCCGGATCGGCATCCTTGAAGGCCGCGTAGCCCTCGCCGAGTGCCCAGACGGTGCGGGCCACCCAGTACGACTCCGCGGAGTCGCTCGGATCCGGCAGCTCTTTCGGCGTGGCGCTGGGGGTCAGCGTGCCGTCGGCCTGCTGCCAGAGAATCACGTTGCCGGCGTTGGGGCCGGACGCGGTCTGCAGGTACGTCAGCGAGCGCAGGGTCTCGAAGGCGTGCTCGCGACTGCCGGCGTCGCCGGTCTGCTGCCAGTGGCGCAGGTAGACCACGGCCGTGCGGGCGATGTCGTCCGCGTTGTAGGCGCCCTGGCTCCAGTAGCCGGTCGCGGGGTCGAGCGATCCGCCTCCGACGCGACCGTAGCTGCCGTCGGGCTTCTTGTCGGCATACGTCCACGGGGCCTGCGCCGTGGGCCTGGTGTCGAGCTGGTACGTCGTGTGGCCCGGGGCCTCGGCCAGCGGAACGGTGTCGAGCAGGAAGTTCAGGTGGTTCAGGTTGGTCAGCGCCGGCGCCGACTGAACGGCGCCGGGAACAACGGATGCCACCGGTGCGGCGAGCGCGGCGGTGGCCGTTCCAGCTCCCAGCAGCAGCATCGACACCGCGGCGACGAGCGCCACCGGCCTCGTCAGTGATCGTGAGCGAACATCTTTGTACGTCATTTGTCTCTCCTGGTTCGGGCATCATTGCCGGCCTCCGCGCGGGCAAATCACTCGGACCCGCGTCCCTGAACCGGTTCAGCCTCCTCAACTAAACCGGTTAAGAGAACCGATGTCAAGGAATCCCGGCGCGTCGGATCGGGCCGCGCGGGAGGCCCCGGCAGCGCGCTGGGGCCCGCCGGACCCGCGGCCCGTCAGTCGTTGAGTTGCGGAGAAAGTACCTTCCGCGGGCCGACGAAGGTACTTTCTCCGCGACTCAACCCGAAAACGGCGCGAGCCCTGGAGGGTCGCGGCCAGGCCGGCGGCTGTGGCCAAACTCGCTCCTACGCGATGCTCGCTTTTGGCCGCGGCGGCGGCATCGACCGCAACGCCGTCTCCACGTCCCTCGCCGATTCCTTGCCGCCCATCGCGGGTATCCTGCTCATCGTGGGCGCCGGCGGAGGGTCCAAGCAGGTTCTCATCGACACCGGGATCGGAACCGTCATCGCCGACGCCGTCAACGGCAGCAGCGTCTCCGTGCTCGTGCTGGCCTGAATCGTGGCCGCCCTCGTGCGCGTGGCCACCGGCTCCGCCACGGTCGCGACCGTGACCGCCGCCGGCATCCGCGCGCCGGGTCGTCGAGCTTCGGCGCGGCGGGACCCGGCAGGTCGTCGGTGAGGCGAGGGAGTGCGGGCAGGGTGGCGCGGAGCCCCCTCGCTGATCTCACCCGGCTGAGCCGGGGCGGGGCCGGGGCCGGGGGCCGGCCGGGCATCAGAACCTACCCTCACGTTAGGGTAGAGTGGTAAGTCTGGAATCCCGCGGAAGGAGAATCCATGACTCAGCTCACTGACGTCTCCAAGCCACAGGTGCAGAGCTCCCCGGCGCACAACCCGGAGGCACAGAACCCCCAGGTGCAGGCGGAAGCCACCCGCCGGCGCACCTTCGCCGTGATCTCCCACCCCGACGCCGGCAAGTCAACGCTCACCGAGGCGCTGTTGCTGCACGCCCGCGCGATCACCAGCGCAGGCGCGACCCACGGCAAGGCCGGCCGACGCGGAACCGTGTCGGACTGGATGGCCATGGAACAGGCCAGAGGCATCTCGATCACCTCCGCGGCCATCCAGTTCGAGTACCGCAACAGCGTGATCAACCTGGTCGACACCCCCGGCCACGCCGACTTCTCCGAGGACACCTTCCGCGTGCTCTCGGCCGTCGACGCCGCGGTCATGCTCGTGGACGCGAGCAAGGGCCTCGAGGTGCAGACCATGAAACTCTTCGCCGTCTGCAAGCAGCGCGGCATCCCGGTGATCACGGTGATCAACAAGTGGGACCGGCCCGGATCCGCCGCGCTCGACCTGATGGACGAGATCCGCACCCGCACCGGCCTGGTGCCCACCCCGCTGACCTGGCCCGTCGGCATCGCCGGCGACTTCCGAGGCGTGATCGAACGCTCCACCGACGAGTTCATCCGCTTCACCCGCACCGCGGGCGGCGCGACCACGGCGGACTCCGAGCGGATCAGCGCCGCCGTCGCGGCCACCGAAGAGGGCGATGCCTGGGTCGCCGCCGCCGAGGAATCCGAGCTGCTGGCCGAGGAAGACCAGAACCACGACCAGGCCCGGTTCCTGGCCGGCGAAACGACCCCGGTGCTCTTCTCCGCGGCCGTGCTCAACTTCGGCGTGCAGCACATCCTCGACACGCTCGTCGACTTCGCCCCGGCCGCCGAGGCCAGGGAGGATGCCGGCGGCGGCCACCGGGCGGTGAGCTCGGAGTTCTCCGGCTTCGTCTTCAAGGTGCAGTCCGGCATGAACTCGTCGCACCGCGATTACGTCGCGTTCGTTCGGGTCTGCTCCGGACAGTTCCGCCGTGGCATGATCGTCACCCACGCCGCCTCCGGCCGGCCGTTCGCGACGAAATACGCGCAGCACCTGTTCGGCAAGGAACGCGAGGTGGCCGACGAGGCCTGGCCCGGCGACATCGTCGGACTGGTCAACGCCTCCGCGCTCCGCGTCGGCGACACCATCTTCGAGGGCGATGCCGTCACCTTCCCGCCGCTGCCGATCTTCGCCCCCGAGCATTTCCGGGTCGTGCGCCCCGCGGACACGAGCAAGCACAAGCAGTTCCGCCGCGGTATCGACCAGCTGGACCACGAGGGCGTCATCCAGGTCATGCGCTCGGAGCTCCGCGGCGACCAGGCTCCCGTGCTCGGCGCGGTCGGCCCGATGCAGTTCGAGGTCGTCGAAGAGCGGATGACCCACGACTTCGGCGCGGCCATCCGGATGGAGGCCCTGCCTTACCAGCTGGCCCGCCGCACCGACAAGGAAAGCGCCCTCATCCTCGGCCACGACCGGCAGGTCGAGGTGCTGATGCGCACCGACGGCACCCTGCTCGCCCTCTTCAGCACGCCCTGGCGCCTGCGCAACACCGAGCGGGACCACCCGGAGATCCTCCTGGAAGACCTCGCCGCCGGCGCCCCGACTCCCTAACCTCCGCTCAACCCCGCCATCCTCTTCGCCGAACCGTGAGTTTGGCACCTTCGTGGGGCCCGGGAAGGTGCCAAACTCACAGTTCGGCGGATGGGTTAAGCGACAAACGGCGAGGCCCCCGTGGGGGCCTCGCCGTTTGTTTCGCCGCGTGGGTTAGGCGTCGACGACGATCGAGGTGATGACGGGGTGGCGGCGGTACTTGCGCTGCATCCACCGGGTCACGCTGTCGCTGAAGATGTGCTCGAGTGCCGGGCCATCGACGATCTTGATCTTGTTGGCGACCCGCATCGCGTCGTCGATCGCCTTGGTCGCGCCGCGAACCCACTCGGCGTCGTGCACGAAACCGCGGGAGATGAACTCCACCGGCTCGGCCAGCAGCCCGGTCTTCGTGTTGAGGATGCCGAGGATGGTGATCGCGCCCTCTTCGGCGAGCTTCACCCGGTGCGCCATGGCCTCCTGCGAGACCTTCTGCGCGTCCTCGCCGCCGACGGTCATGCCGTCGACGAAGACGAGCTCGACCGGCACGCGGCCGGTGATCCGGGCCTTGCCGTCGATCAGGTCCACGACAACGCCGTCTTCCACGATCAGCACACGGTCGGCGTCGACGCCGGTGCGGATGGCGAGGTCCGCGTTGGCCTTGAGGTGGCGCCATTCACCGTGCACCGGCATGACGTTGGTCGGCTTCACGAGGTTGTAGCAGTAGACGAGTTCGCCGGCGCTGGCGTGGCCGGACACGTGCACCCGGGCGTTGCCCTTGTGCACCACGTTGGCGCCCCAGCGGGTCAGTCCGTTGATCACGCGGTAAATCGCGTTCTCGTTGCCGGGGATCAGCGAACTGGCCAGCAGTACCGTGTCGCCCTCGCCGATCTTGATCACGTGCTCGCGGTTGGCCATGCGGGACAGCGCGGCCATGGGCTCGCCCTGCGAGCCGGTGCAGATGAGCACGACCTTGTCGTCCTTCATCCGTTCGAGCGCCTTCATGTCCACGATGAGGCCCTTCGGGATGTTGAGGAAGCCCAGGTCGCCGGCGATGCCCATGTTGCGCACCATCGAGCGGCCGACGAACGCGACCTTGCGGTTGCTGCGGACCGCGGCGTCGATGACCTGCTGGATGCGGTGCACGTGGCTGGCGAAGCTCGAGACGATGATGCGGCGCGGGGCGGTTCGGAACACCGCGTCGATGGCGGGTCGGATCTCTTCCTCGGTCACCGTGAAACCGGGAACCTCGGCGTTGGTCGAGTCGGTCAGGAACAGGTCGACGCCCTCTTCACCGAGCCGGGCGAATCCGGGGAGGTCGGTGAGGCGCTTGTCGAGCGGGAACTGGTCCATCTTGAAGTCGCCGGTGTGCAGCACGAGGCCGGCCTCGGTGCGGATCGCGATCGCGAGTCCGTCGGGGATGGAGTGGTTCACGGCCAGGAACTCGAGGTCGAACGGTCCGGCGCTGCGGCGCTGGCCTTCCTCGACCTGCACCAGGCGCGGCGTGATGCGGTGCTCCTGCAGCTTGGCGCTGAGGAAGGCGAGGGTGAGCTCGGATCCGATGACGGGGATGTCCGACCGCTCACGCAGCAGGTACGGCACGCCGCCGATGTGGTCTTCGTGCCCGTGCGTGAGCACGATCGCTTCGATGTCCTGGAGGCGGTCCCGGATGGCCGAGAAGTCAGGCAGGATCACGTTGATGCCGGGCTGGTTCTCTTCGGGGAAGAGCACGCCGCAGTCGACGATGAGGAGCTTGCCCTTGTGCTCGAACACGGTCATGTTGCGACCGATTTCGCCCAGTCCTCCGAGCGCGATGACGCGGAGGCCGCGCTTCGGCAGGGGCGGCGGCGTGGACAGGTCGAGTTCGTGGTTACTCATGGATCTCATTTCTCAAATGTGAGACCGCGCGTCTGAGCGGGTCTCGATAGTCGGTGCCCACGGGAGCGGGCGATCCGTCGTGCATGTCTGGGGCGGCCCGGTCGGCGTTCGCCGGTCGGGCCGGGGTGGATTGCTATTGGTGACGCAAAAGTTCGAGGAACTCGTCGGCCATGTGGAGCTGCTCCTGGAGCTTCTCCCGCCGCGAGACGGCCTGCCCGATGAATTCTTCCAGTTCCAGGCGGACATCGGCATTGTCAGTGCCGGCGGCGCCGTTTTGCAGGGTGCCGATCACCCGCAGCAGTTCGATCATCTCGTCGAGGGTGAAGCTGAGCGGCTTCATCCGTCGGATGAGGTTCAGCCGGGAGAGGTCGTCCTGGGAGTAGAGGCGGAACCCGCCGTGGGTGCGACCGGAAGCCTTGAGGAGACCGATCTCGTCATAGTGACGGATGGTGCGCAGCGACAGTCCGGTCTTCTCGGCGAGTTCGCCGATGTGCATCGTCATTGCCACCGTGCCCGTGGGCGCGTCCGGCGCCGTGTTTCCCGTCATTCCGCACCCCCTCTTCATCGCTGAGTAACACACTACCCTAACGTTAGGGTAGTGTTCAGCGCATTCCACCCTCGCTCCGTGCCCGGAGCCCCGAGCCCTCCCCGGAGCCACGCATGGCCATCGCCCAGAAGTCCGCCGCGCCGAGCCGCTACGCCGCGGAACCGTCCGTCCTGACGGCGCTCCGCACCCCGCGCATCCTCACCCGCGAGGTGCTCGCCGGACTCGTCGTGGCCATGGCGCTCATCCCCGAGGCGATCTCGTTCTCGATCATCGCCGGCGTCGACCCGCGCGTGGGCTTGTTCTCCTCCTTCGTGATGGCGGTGTCCATCGCCTTCCTCGGCGGCCGTCCGGCCATGATCACCGCGGCAACCGGGGCCGTCGCGCTCGTGATCGCCCCAGTGGCACGCGACTACGGCATGGACTACTTCATCGCCACCGTCATCCTGGCCGGCATCTTCCAGGTCGTCCTCGGCGTCGTCGGGGTCGCGAAGCTCATGCGCTTCATCCCGCGCAGCGTCATGGTCGGGTTCGTCAATTCGCTGGCGATCCTGATCTTCCTCGCGCAGTTGCCGCATCTGCTCGACGTGCCGTTCATGGTCTATCCACTGGTCGCGATCGGCATCATCATCATGGTGGTCATGCCGCGTGTGACCCGGGTGGTGCCGGCCCCGCTGGTCGCGATCGTCGTGCTCACGATCGCCACCGTCACCCTCGCGATCAACGTGCCGACCGTCGGCGACCAGGGCGAGCTGCCCAGGAGCCTGCCGGAACTGTTCATCCCCAACGTGCCGCTGAGCGGGGAAACCTTCACGATCATCGCCCCGTTCGCGCTGGCGATGGCGATGGTGGGCATCCTCGAATCACTGATGACGGCCAAGCTCGTCGACGAGGTCACCGACACCCACTCCAACAAGACCCGCGAAACCTGGGGCCAGGGCGTCGCCAACATGCTGTCGGGCCTGTTCGGCGGCATGGGCGGCTGCGCGATGATCGGCCAGACCATGATCAACGTCAAGGCCTCCGGCGCCCGCACCCGCATCTCCACCTTCCTCGCCGGCATCTTCCTGCTCATCCTCGTCGTCGTGCTCGGCGACATGGTCGCCATCATGCCGATGGCAGCCCTGGTCGCCGTGATGATCATCGTCGCCATGCTCACCTTCGACTGGCACAGCATCCGTCCGGCCACGCTCAAACGGATGCCCCGGAGCGAGACCACGGTCATGGTCGCCACGGTCGCGGTCGTCGTCGTCAGCCACAACCTGGCCCTCGGCGTGATCGTGGGTGTGATCGTGGCGATGGTCGCCTTCGCCCGCCGCGTCGCCCACATCGTGAACGTGGACCGTGTCGTCGCCACCGACGAGCCGGTCCCGACGGCGTATTACACCGTCACCGGTGAGCTCTTCTTCGCCTCGAGCAACGACCTCACGACCCAGTTCGAGTACGCGGACGACCCGGAGCGCGTCGTGATCGACATGTCGAACTCCCACATCTGGGACGCATCAACGGTCGCCGCCCTCGACGCCATCACGAACAAGTACGAGCGCCACGGCAAACGCGCCGTGATCGAGGGCCTCAACGAATCCAGCACCGCCATGCACACCCGGCTCGCCGGAAAGATGGGCGCCGCCGACCACTAGCGACATCTCCCGGACGCCTCGGCCCCCGGTGCCCTAGATTTGTTCCCCTAGCAAGGGAGCACTCATGACGAGTTGGCGGATCCGGGACTTCCACGCGGACGACCTCGACGGCATCCTGGGCCTGTGGGAGGAAATCAAGGCCTCCAGGGCGGAGCCGGTCTACGGGCTCTCCGAGGTGCTGGCGTCCTGCCAGAAGGACCACGCCGTCGTCGCGGTGCACGGCGACCAGGTCATCGGTGCGGCCGTGGGCCGCGCGGCGCACGCCCAGGGCTGGATCGTCTTCCTGGCCACCACCGAGTCCTGGCAAAGCCAGGGCATCGGCACCGCCCTCCTGGCGGCCCTCGAGCGACGGATGGCCCCGGCCGGCCTGACGAAGTTGTCCGCGCTGATGCCGGAAACGCCGACCCGGGTCGACGCGTTCCTCAATCGCGGCTTCGAGGTCAAGAAGAACCTCCGCTACTTCGAGCGGCACATCCCGGTGCAGCGGGAGGAGCTGAAGTCGCTCAGCGAGCTGGGCGGGCGCGTGCTGCCGCGGGACCTCTGGGCGGCCGTCGGCGGGATGGCGAGGGAGAAGGAGCTGCTCGAGCGGCGCCTGGTGATGCCGCTGGCCAAGCCGGACATGGCCGAGCAGTACGGCGTCGTCCCCCCGAAGGCCGTGGTGCTCTTCGGACCACCCGGCACCGGCAAGACGACGTTCGCCAAGGCGATCGCCTCGCGCCTGGAGTGGCCGTTCGTCGAGGTCTTCCCGTCCCGGCTCGCCGCCGATCCACTGGGCCTGGCCGGGGCGCTCCGGGAGACGTTCCGGAAGATCTCCGAGCTCGAGCACGTGGTCGTCTTCATCGACGAGGTCGAAGAGATCGCGGCCCAGCGCGGGGGCGAGCCGCCCTCGGCGCTGCAGGGCGTCACCAACGAGCTGCTCAAGATCATCCCCGCCTTCCGGGAGCAGTCCGGCCGGATCCTGGTCTGCGCCACGAACTTCATCCGGGCCCTCGACTCGGCGTTCCTGCGGCACGGGCGGTTCGACTATGTGATCCCGATCGGCCTGCCGGACGAGGCCGCCCGCCAGGCCATCTGGGAGCGCTACGTCCCGCCGACCGTGGCGGACACCGTCGACCTGGGCGCGCTCGTGGCCGCCAGCGCCGGATTCTCGCCGGCCGACATTGAATACGCCGCCCGGAGGGCCTCCCAGGAGGCGCTGGAACAGGCGCTCTTCGGCGGCGAGAACTCCCCGCCGGAAGGCCCCGGCACCGGGCACTACCTCTCGGCCATCGATGCCACCCGCACGACGGTCTCGTCGCAGGTCGCCGCGGAGTTCCTCGAGGACATCGAGCGGCTCGCCCGGCTCTGAGCCGGCCCGGGGCCCTGGCAGCGCGCAGGGAGCTCGGCTAGAGTCGGCCGGATGCGCTCACCATTGCCCGATGCCGGCCCGGCCCAGGACGAACCGATCCGCGGCGGAGGATTCGTGCGGGTGCGCGGCGCCCGTGAGAACAACCTGCGGGGCGTCGACCTCGACGTGCCCCGCGACGCGATCGTCGCCTTCACGGGAGTCTCCGGCTCCGGCAAGTCCTCCCTGGCGTTCGGGACCATCTTCGCCGAGGCCCAGCGGCGTTTCTTCGAGTCCGTGGCCCCCTACGCCCGCCGGCTCATCCAGCAGGGCCACACCCCCCAGGTCGACGAGATCACCGGCCTTCCGCCCGCGGTCGCCCTCCAGCAGCGTCGGGGCACACCGAGTTCGCGCTCCACCGTCGGCACGCTCACCACCCTCTCCAACTCCCTGCGGATGCTCTATTCCCGCGCCGGCACCTATCCCCCGGATGCCGCCGGGCGGCTGGAATCCGACTCCTTCTCGCCCAACACCGCGATGGGCGCCTGCCCGGATTGCCACGGCCTCGGCACCATGCACACCGTCAGCGAGTCCTCGCTCGTGCCCGACCCGAGCCTGAGCGTTCGCGACGGAGCCATCGCGGCCTGGCCGGGCGCCTGGCAGGGCAAGAACCTGCGGGACATCCTGATCGCCCTCGGCTACGACGTGGACACGGCCTGGCGCGACCTGCCCCGCGAGGCGCGGGACTGGATCCTCTTCACCGACGAGCAGCCCGTCGTGCAGATCACCCCGCAGCGGGACCGGGTGGCCAAGCCGTACCAGGGCAGGTTCTGGAGCGCGAAGAGCTACGTCCTGCACACGCTGGCCGATTCGAAGAGCCAGACGATGCGGCAGCGCGTGCTCCGGTTCGTCGAAACCGGACCCTGCCCCCTCTGCGGAGGCAGCGGCCTGAGGCCCGAGGCCCTCGCGGTCACCTTCGCCGGGCGCACCATCGCGGAGGTGAACGCACTGCCGCTCACGGCGCTGGCCGACGTCATCCGCCCCACCGCCGAGCTGAAAGAGGCCTCCGCTGCGAGCAGTTCGGCGTCATCCGGCGAGCTGACCGAGGTCGCGGTGACGCTCACCCGGGATCTGCTTCGCCGGGTCGAGGTGCTGGTCGAGCTGGGGCTGGGCTACCTCAGCCTCGGCCGAGCCACCCCCACCCTGTCGCCGGGCGAAATGCAGCGCCTGCGCATCGCCACCCAGCTGCGCTCCGGACTCTTCGGCGTCATCTATGTGCTGGATGAGCCCTCGGCCGGCCTGCACCCCGCCGACGCCGAGCCCCTGCTGCTCGTTCTCGAACAGCTGAGGAGCGCCGGAAACTCCGTCTTCGTCGTCGAGCACAATATGGATGTCGTCCGGCGGGCCGACTGGGTCGTCGACGTCGGGCCCCACGCGGGCGAGGGCGGCGGCGCGGTGCTCTACAGCGGTCCGGCGGCCGGCCTGGCCGAGGTGACCGCGTCGGTGACCCGCCGGTTCCTCTTCCCCGGCGACTCCCCGTCGGCTCCGGCCCGCGCCCTCCGGGAGCCGCGGGATTGGCTGCGCCTGCGCGGGATCACCCGGCACAACCTCCAGGGCCTCGACGCGGACATCCCGATCGGGGTGCTCACCGCCGTGACCGGCGTCTCGGGGTCGGGCAAGTCCACGCTGGTCAGCCAGGTGCTCGCCGACGCGGTCGGCAGCCGACTGCGCTCCGCGCCCGACGACACGGATGCCGCGGAGCCGGGCTCCGACGCGGACGGCGACGGCGGTGACCGGCCGAGGATCGACGAGGTCACCGGCCACGGCGCGTTCGACCGGTTGGTGCGGGTGGACCAGAAACCCATCGGTCGCACGCCGCGCTCGAACCTGGCCACCTACACGGGCCTGTTCGACGCCGTTCGGGCGGCCTTCGCGGCCACCGAGACCGCCCGCGCCCGCGGCTACGGCGCCGGCCGGTTCTCGTTCAACGTCGCCGGCGGTCGCTGCGAAACCTGCCTGGGTGAGGGTTTCGTCGCCGTCGAGCTCCTGTTCCTGCCGGGCAGCTACGCGCCCTGCCCGGCCTGCCTCGGCTCGCGCTACAACGCCGAAACGCTCGAGGTCACATACCGGGGCAAGACCGTCGCAGAGGTGCTCGGGCTCACGGTCACCGCCGCGACCGCGTTCCTCGCCGACGTGGCCCCTGCCGCCCGAAGCCTGGCCACCCTCGAGGAAGTGGGGCTCGGCTACCTGCGGCTGGGCCAGCCGGCCACGGAGCTCTCCGGCGGCGAGGCGCAGCGGATCAAGCTCGCCACCGAACTGCAGCGGGCGTCCCGCGGGCACACGCTCTACCTGCTCGACGAGCCGACGACCGGGCTGCATCCGGCGGATGTCGAACTGCTGCTGACCCAGCTGGGCCGGCTGGTCGAGGCGGGCAACACCGTCGTCGTCGTCGAACACGAGATGGACGTCGTGGCGGCCGCGGACTGGGTCATCGACCTCGGCCCTGCCGGCGGGGACGCGGGCGGGCGCATCATCGTCGCCGGCGCCCCCGCGACCGTCGCGGAGCATCCGACCAGCAGGACCGCGCCGTACCTCGCCGCGCGGATGGCCGCCCCGGCCCCGGGCGAACCGGCCGCCTGAGGCGCTAGGGCTGGCCGGCCCGCTGGACCAGCCAGGAATACGGGTCGGTGGGCGTGGTGCCGTCGAGGAGGATCTCGAAGTGCAGGTGCGGACCCGTGCTCTGGCCGGTGGTGCCGACCTGGCCGAGCGTCTGCCCGACAGCGACGGACTGTCCCTGGCTGACGGCGAGGCTGCCCTCCTGCATGTGGCCGTACAGGCTGCTCACGAGCCGGCCGTCCACCTTGTGGTCGAGGATGACGTGCACGCCGAGGCCGCCGTTGTCATAGGCGATGGCGAAGCGCACGGTGCCGGCGGCGACCGCGTGGATCGGCGTGCCGGCGCCGGGATTCATGTCCAGTCCCTTGTGGAACGTGGAGCAGCCGGAGCAGGGGGCTTCGCGGGGGCCGTAACCTCCCGCGATCGGGACGTTGCCGGGGAACGGCCAGCGGACTGCGGCCCCGCTGGTGGCAGCCGAGGCGGCCGCGGCAACCGCGGGCTTGGGCTTCGGCGGCGCGGCCTTGGTGGTGAACCCGTCGCGCACGATCGTGACGGTCGACGCGTTGCTGACCGACAGGGTCTGGGCTCCGACCCGGGTCGCGGGGGACGCAGTCCCGAGCACGTCGACCGAGTCGGGATTCACGGCATGTGCCGGCAGGGACACGCTCACGGTGAGGAGCGCGCTGAGAACCATGGCGGCGGTGCCGGCAGCGCCCTGGCGCAGTGTCGCCGGGATCCCGCTACTCATGGGCACCCAGCGTCGGGGCGCCCGGCGTGCGGGCATGGTTCGGCATCAAAATTGTAGGCATGGGCGTCATCTCTCGTGTCGCGACAGGCGCGCGCGAACGCGATCAGGTCAGGTCAGGTGGCCGAGGACCCTCGCGCCGAACAGAAGTCAGTTTCAGCCGGGACTGGGGCCGGAAAACTGAGCGAACTGACGGGGAAGAGGTCCTTCAATGCGACCGGCAGGTCTCCATGACGCCAAGCGCATATTCATCGAGGTTACGCGCCGACCCTGAGAGAACGGTGATTCCTGCTCACTTTCCCCCGAGCGACCTGACTACGGCTTGCGCGAAGCGCCTTCCGGCTCGATGGGTTCGGGAGTGATTCGAAGCCCCGCCGGCGTGTTCGAGAGCTGCACGAGTTCCTCCAGCCAGGCCCGGTTCAGGCTGGGTTCCTTGCCGCCGAAGAACTCGAACTGCAGCGGGATGGCCGGGTGCAGCCAGATGGAACTGTGTCCGCTCCCCGACGCGGCCGAGTTGTCCCAGGAGAAGGTGAAACTCTCGCCTCGGCGCAGCTTGGCCACGATGACGACCTTGAGGTGCGCAAGCACGCGATCGTCGAAGTCGACGGTGATCGACGGCGTTCCGTAAATGAACTTACCCACGGGCTTCCTCCTCGTTGAGGCCACTCTCGATGTTGGCCACCTCGCGGTTGAAGGCGGCGGCATCCTTCTCGGCCTGGAGCGACGGCTTCGACACGGCCACGATCCCGATCTGCGGCAGGTCGGGCACCGGGAAGAGCCGGGCCTCCTCGTCTTCCGCCGAGAGGGGATCGGCGTCCGACACGTCGATTTGGGTGCCGGGGCCGAGAAGAAGAGTGTGCGTGGTCGTTGTGCCGTCCGACTCGAGCACGGGGATCTCCACTGCCACGCTGCCGGCGTCGCCGGCGACGCCGGTCGCGAACGTGAGAAGCGCCTCGGCGACCGCGCTGCCGGTGATGAGCGACCCGCCCGCGTAGGTTATGCGTTTCATGCTTAGACCCTAGCGCCGTGATCCGGCCCGGGGGTCGGGTTCGACATAGCGGTAGTACTCGATGCCCTCGTCGTGGAAGTCCGGCCCGGTCGATGTTCCCAGCCGGTCGACCACGAACTCGTCGCCGGAGAGCACAGCGACGAGGTCGGAGCGGTGTCCGTCATGCACGGCGATGTATTGCGCCTCGGTCAGGTCGACCGGGGCGGCCAGGGCGCTCTCGAAGTTGATCCGGGCCGCCGCGGCCTGCCAGCCCGGAACGACTCGCATCGGCAGGGCCTCCGCCGCGTCGCCGCTGCCATACCCGAGGGCGAGCCACTCCTGGCCGGCGAGTTCGAGCCCGTCGGCCCTCGCCTCCCGCAGACCGGAGGCGAGCCACGCCGGGAGTGCCGCCGTGTACAGGTTGCCGAGGTCACGCATGGCTTCGGAGCCGAGGCCGAGCTTGTCGTCCACCAGGGTTCCCCAGATCGCGGTGGTCCTCAGGTGCTTCCGCAGACGCCGGCTCAGCGGGAAGGCGTCGCCCAGGAAGCCGGCGGGGTCCGACGCGCCGCCGAGGACCGGTGCGGGGTCCCGGAGCTCGGCGATCAGGAGCTCCGCATCGATGCCGGCGTCGGCGCAGTGGGCGCGCAGCTCACCCTGGCCCGACTCCTCGTCGTCCGCGAGCGCGAACAGCCAGGCCATCACCCACCCGGTCGCGGGCATCTGGTGGTACGGACGGTGCATGAAGACCGCGTCGACCTCGCGGAAGTAGTCGAGGCTGCGACCGGGGCGCTTCCGCAGCATGGCCGTCACGGCGTGATGGGTGGCGTCGATGTAGCAGCTGGTGGAGTAGCGCCCGTTGAACACCGGAAGGTCCTGGACCCGGCCGTCCTCGCGCGGCGGCTGGTCGCGAAAACGCGCGAACGGTTTGCGGAAATCGGCCACGCGGTAGGCGGAATCGCTGCCCGCGCCGGCCAGGTCAACCTCCAGCAGGCGGGCCTCGCCTTCCAGGAGCAGGGCGACGGCTCCGGCACCCTGGGTGGGCTCGCCGGTGCCCCCGCGGGCGTATTCGGCGATATCGGCGCAGACGACGATCGCCCGGCGACCCGCGCCGTCGGCGGCCAGGTAGCGCACGGCCGCCTTGATCCCGTACACGCCGCCGAGGCAGGCGTGCTTGAATTCGGGCACTTCGCAGTCGCGCGCCAGCTCCGGCATCCCGTTGGCCCGGAGGGCCTCGTTGACCATGCCCTTGATGATGACCGCCCCGGCGGAGTTGTCGCTGCTGGATTCGGTACCGAGGGCCAGAAGGCCGATGCCGGCCGGGTCGATGTCGTAGTCCCGGATCAGCCGCCAGACCGCGTTGGCCGCGAGCGTGTAGATGCTCTGCCCGGGGCCGCGCATCCGGAAACTGCGACCGACCACGTCCCGGATCTTGTCCCAGGGCTGGCCGTTCCACTCGCACCAGGCGTCCAGCCGTACCCGGTACGGCGGGACGTACAGGGAGATTCCACTAATTCCAGGCGTCAACTGTTTCCACTTCACGTTTCGGGTGGTTCGCGTCCGCGTCGGGTCGCGAGCGCTCCCCTCCATTATTCAGCGATCGGTTTGCGAAGTGTGGACCACAATCCATTTCGACGGCGACACCGGCGGCGGCGAGCCACCGGCTAAAATCAAGGGAATCCGATCGGAGCATCACTGTGGATCAACCCCTCGGCGGTGGCGCCACCGCCGTGGCCCGCGCGCACAGCAACATTGCCCTGGTCAAATACTGGGGCAAGCGAGACGCCGCGCTGAACACTCCTGCCGTTGGTTCGATCTCGGTCACCCTGGCTGCGCTGTACACCGATACGAGGGTGACGTTTCGCCCCGATCTCTCCGGCGATGAGTTCTGGCTGGACGGATCCCGCAGCGACGCCACGCGGGTCAGCCGCGTGCTCGACCTGGTGCGCCGGCGGGCCGCCACCGACCGGTACGCCGTCGTCTCGTCGACGAACAACTTCCCGACCGGAGCCGGCCTGGCCTCGTCGGCATCCGGCTTCGCCGCCCTTGCTGTGGCCGCGGCCGGCGCAAGCGGCCTCACGCTGGCCGACCGGGAACTGTCGATCCTGGCGCGCCACGGCTCCGGGTCGGCGGCCCGGTCCATCTTCGGGGGATTCGCCGAGATGCACGCCGGCGTCGCCGCCGATGGGTCGGACGCGTACGCGGAACAACTGCTCGAGCCGGCCGATTGGCCGTTGTCGGTCGCCGTGGCCATCACCGAGCGCGGCGAGAAGTCGATCAATTCCACAATCGGAATGGGTGAAAGCGCGACCACGTCGCCGTTCTACCAAGCCTGGCAGGACTCCGCCGCCGACGATCTCGCCGAGATGCGGGCCGCCATCGCAGCCCGGGACTTCGCCCGGCTCGGCGAGTTGTCCGAGTACAACTGCCTCAAGTTGCACGCGCTGATGCTGTCCACCCGGCCCGCCCTCATCTATTGGAATGCCGCCACCGTCGCCGCCATGCACGTCGTGCGCGGGCTGCGCGCCGACGGCGTGCCGGCCTACTTCACGATCGACGCCGGACCGCAGGTGAAGGTGCTCTGCCTCCCGGCCGACTCCGCGGCCGTCCGGGGCGCGCTGGCACTCGTCCCCGGGGTGCACGAGGTGCGGATGAGCGCACTCGGCCCGGGCGCGCACCGGCTGGAGTGAGCATGGCGGCCATCAGTACGTCCGCGCCCGGCAAGCTCTTCCTGCTCGGCGAGTACGCCGTTCTTGACGGGGCCCCGGCGCTCCTGGCGGCCGTGGACCGCCGCGCCCGGGTGACGATCGGCGACTCGGAATCCGGCTCCTGGCAGGTGAGCGCGCCGAACCTGGGCATCGTGAACCTCGCCCTCGGCGGCGACGGCGGCCTGCCGGCGGGCCTCGATGCCGCCGGGCGCTCGAAGCTTCGGGTGTTCGACGCGGTGCGTGAGGCCGTCCTGGCCCGCGCTCCTCGCCCGGCCCGGCCGCTCGCGATCACGATGGACAGCGGCGCGCTCTCGCGGGGCGGCCACAAACTGGGGCTGGGCTCGAGCGCCGCCGTTGCCGTCGCTCTGACCGCCGCACTGGCCACCGCGCTCGACCTCGACCTCGACCGGGAGGCGCTGTTCCGCCTGGCCGAGCAGGCTCATCGGCGCGCGCAAGGCGGCGTCGGCAGCGGCGGGGATGTCGCGGCGAGCGTGTACGGCGGGCTGATCCGGTATTCCCGCGGCGCCGTTCCCGTGCCTCTCCGGTGGCCGGAGGAGCTGAGCGTCCTGGCCGTGGTTACCGGCGAGGGCGCCCTGACCACCCGGCTGGTGGGCCGCGTGGCCGACTATGCCGCAGAGGATCCCGCCCGGTACCGGGCGGATATCGCCCGCCTGGCCGGCCTGGCCGAGCGCGCCGAGGCGTCGCTCGGCGATCCGGACGCATTCCTGCGCCTGGCCGGCGACTATTTCTCGGCGCTCACCGTGCTCGACACCCATGCCCGGGCGGGCATCGTCAGCGAGCGCCACCACGAGCTGCACGCGGTGGCGCGGCGAGAAGGCGGTGTCTTCAAGACCTCGGGGGCCGGCGGCGGCGACGTCGGCCTCGCCTTCAGCCACAGCGGGGAGCCCGCCGAACGGCTGGCCGCAGCCCTCGCCGGCGCCGGGGCCGCGGTCGTCCCGCTCGGCTTCTTCACCGCCGGCGTCCACGGAGGTTCCAGATCATGAGCCGGTCCCGCATCCCCGGGTTCTACCAGTGGTCGGTCGAGGACCGGCTGAAGCTCCTGCACGAACGCGGGGTACTGGATAACGCCCACTTCGCGGCACTGCGGGGCGGAACCGCCGCCCTCGATGTGGGCGCCGCGGACCGGCTGATCGAGAACGTCATCGGCGTGTTCTCCCTGCCCATGGGCCTCGGCCTCAACTTCCAGGTCAACGAACGCGACTACCTCGTGCCGATGGTGGTCGAGGAACCGTCGATCATCGCGGCGGTGAGCTCCACGGCGAAGCTGGTTCGGCAGGCCGGCGGTTTCTCCAGCGTCGCGGATGAGCCCCTGCTCATCGGCCAGGTCCAGGTGGTGGATGTCCCCGAGCCCGAACGCGCGCGGCTGGCCGTGCTCGCGCAGACACCGGAGATCCTGCGGCTGGCCAACAGCGGGCATCCGAACATGCTGGCGCGCGGCGGAGGCGCCCGGGACGTTGAGGTATTCCTCCGCGGGACGACGGCGTACAACGGCGAGCTGCTGGTCGTGCACCTCATGGTGGACACCCGGGACGCGATGGGCGCCAATCTCGTCAACTCGATGTGCGAGCGCATCGCGCCGCTGATCGAGGAGATCAGCCAGGGGCGGGTCTTCCTTCGCATCCTCTCGAACCTCACCGACCGGGCGCTGGTGCGTGCCCGCGCCGTGATTCCCCCCGGGCTGCTGGAGACCGGCGAGTTCTCGGGCGAACGGGTGCGGGACGGAATCGTGCTGGCGAACGAATTCGCCGCGATGGATCCCTACCGGGCGACCACGCACAACAAGGGCATCATGAACGGCATCGACGCCGTCGCGATCGCGACCGGAAACGACTGGCGCGCAATCGAGGCCGCCGCCCACGCGTATGCCGCGCGCGGCATACGTTACGCGCCGCTCACCGACTGGCGCACGGACGAAGACGGCAACCTGGTCGGCGAGCTGACCATCCCGTTGAAGGTCGGCACGGTCGGCGGGCAGGTCGAATCGAACCCGGCCGTGCGGCTGGCCCGCACGATCCTCGACGTCTCCTCCGCCCGGGAACTGGCCGAGGTGATGGCTGCCGTCGGCCTGGCCCAGAACCTGGCCGCGCTCAAGGCGCTGTCCACCACCGGCATCCAGCGGGGGCACATGCGGCTGCACGCTCGTGCCGTCGCGGCCGCCGCCGGAGCGAGCGGAGCCCGGTTTGACGAGGTCGTCGAGAGACTCATCGCCGACGGGGAGATCAAGGTCTGGAAGGCCCGCCAGATCATGGAGGCCCTGGGCGAGACCGTGGAGGGCGGCGCGCCCGCGGCGGGTGCGCCCCGGGCGGTTGTTCCCCCCGTGGCCGCGGTGCCCGCCCCGGGCGCCCACCTCGGGTACGGCAAGATCATCCTGCTGGGCGAGCATTCGGTCGTCTACGGTCACCACGCGATTGCCGCGCCGATCGGGCTGTCCGTCCGGGCGGAGGTCACCAGGGGATCGTCGGCGAGCGAACCGGTCATCTCCGACTGGGATGTCGATGGGTCCGTTCGCGAACCGATCCGGGAGAACATCTCACACCGGGTCGCGGCGCTGATCACCGAGCGCCTCGGCGTACCCGCGGCGGGGATGCGCGTCGACGTCTTCTCGGACCTGCCCCGGGCGAGCGGCCTGGGCGCCTCCGCCGCCTTCGCTGTGGCCGTGATCCGCGCGGTCGCCGCGTCGTTCGACATCCGGATCAGCGACGCCGCGGTGTCGCGCCTCGCCTTCGAATGCGAGCAGATCGTGCACGGCACGCCGTCGGGCATCGACAACACCGTCGCCACCTTCGGCAGGCCGATCCTGTTCCGCAAAACGGATGACGGCCGCCCCGAGATCAGCGACATCGTCACACCGCAGCCGATTCCGATCATCATCGGACTCTCCGGTGTGAGTGCGCTCACGTCGCAGACCGTGGGTCTGGTGCGGAGAGCCTGGCAGCGGAACCCGCGGCGCTACGACCAGATCTTCGCCCAGATCGACGGGCTCGTCCTGGCCGGAGTCGACGCGCTCCGACGCGGGGACATCGCCGACCTGGGCGAGCTGATGAACATCAACCAGGGCCTGCTCAATGCCCTGCAGGTGTCCAGTCCGGAGCTCGAGGAACTCGTCGCGATCGCCCGGCGGGCGGGCGCGCTCGGGGCGAAACTGACCGGCGGGGGCGGCGGAGGCGCCATGATCGCCGTTGCGGAACCCGGCGGCACGGAACCGATCATCGCCGCCATGCGCGGGGCCGGCTACACGACGTATCTCACCGAGATCCGCTAGCTCCGGCGGGCTAACCGTTCGGGTAGAGCAGCGGAAGCTGGAGTGTCAGCCAGGGGCTGAACGCCCACGGGGTGGCGTTCACGGCCGTGATCAGCTGCGGTCGCTCCGCCCATCGCCACTCCATCACCTCGTCGGCGTGGGGAGCGATGTCCGAGGCCGTGGTCGCCGTGTAGACCGGGCAGATCTCGTTCTCCACGATTCCCGAGGCGTCCACCGCGCGATAACGGAAGTCGGGCAGCGCCGGGGAAAGCGTGTCGATCTCGATGCCGAGTTCGTGTTCGGCCCGCCGCACCACGGCATCCGCCAGCGCCTCACCGGGGCCCGGATGACCGCAGAATGAGTTCGTCCAGACGCCGGGCCAGGCCTTCTTGGTCAGGGCCCGCCTCGTCACGAGGATGCGCCCGTCCCGGTCGAAGACGTGGCAGGAGAAAGCCAGGTGGAGCGGGGTGTCGAGGCCGTGCACGAATGCCTTGTCGGCGGTGCCGATCGGCGTTCCGTCCTCGGCGACCAGCACCACCAGTTCGCTGGGTTCCCCCGCGGGCTGCTCCCGGTCGCCTCGCAATCGATCCTCCACCACGTGCACCCATCCTCCGCAAAGTCCGCATCCCAAATCTACGCCAGCCCCTCACCTGCCGTCGCCGGCTGAGCCGCCCGAAGTGCTTCCCGCTGCGGCCCCGCTAGGCCGTGTTGAATAAGTCTGTGTTGATTCAGATCAACGTGGCGGCAAGGGTGATACCGGCTTCGCAGTTGCGCGCCGTCTTGTCGGAGCGAGGTCAAAGCCGACCACATCGAGCCCTGCGTCGCGGAGGCCTCCCGCGATGAGCGATCCTGCCTCGCCCAGACCGATTGCAGCAACTTTGATGGCCTGAGTCATGTGATCACTCTCGCAGAGCGACAAGCGGCCGGCCCGGATGTCAGTGCCACACGTCCGCCGCGACCTCGACGACCTCGCGGACCTTCGCCCACTGCTGTTCCTCACTCAGGTCGTTGCCGTCCTCTGTTGAGGCGAAGCCGCATTGCGGACTGAGCGCGAGCTGCTCCAGCGGCACGAACGTCGCCGCCTCCGCGATGCGTCGCTTCAGGAGCTCGCGGTCTTCCAGCTCGCCGCTCTTGGTCGTCACCAGCCCGAGCACCACGACCTTGTCCCCCGCGGGCAGATGGCGCAGCGGGGCGAAGGTACCGGCGCGCTCGCTGTCGTACTCGAGAAAATAGCCGTCGTAGTTGCACACCGAGAGCAACTGCTCAGCGACCGGTTCGTACCCGCCCGACGAGATCCACGTCGAGCGGAAGTTGCCGCGGCAGACATGCGTCGTCACCGTCATGTCGTCGGGCTTGCCCGCGAGCGAGGCGTTGATCAGAAGGGCGTAGCGCTCGGCCAGTCCGTCTGTGCGGATGCCGCGCTCCGCCGCCTTCGCGATCTCGACATCGGAGCACAGGTACGCCCACGCGGTGTCGTCGAACTGGAGGTAGCGGCATCCGGCATCGTAGAACGCGGCGATCGCATCGCGGTAGGCGCGGGCCAGATCGTCGAAGGTGTCCTCGGCGTCGTCGTAGGCCGCGGGGTTCACAGCGCCACTTTCCAGCCGGAAGTGCAGGACTGTCGGTGCGGGGATGGTCATCTTCGGCAGGACAGCGGTCGTGGACTGCAGGAAACGGTAGTGCTCGATCATGGGGTGGTCGGCCGGGAACCTGATTGGCCCAGTGACCCGCACGCCGCGTGAGCGCGTCTGGACGCCCTGGAACTGGATGCCGTGGTCGAGCTCAACGATCTCGACACCCTGCAGGCCGTCGAAGAAATCGAAGTGCCACCACGACCGGCGGAACTCCCCGTCGGTGGCGAGCTTGAGGCCGGCGTCGGCCTGCCGCGCCACGACCCGCACGATCTCTGCGTCCTCCACCTCGCGCAGCCCGGCGTCGCTCAGTGAGCCGGCCTCGTGTCGTGTTCGCGCATCCTTGAGCGACGGAGACCGGAGGAAACTGCCGACGATGTCTGCACGGAATGGCGGGTTGACGGTCATGAGATCAAAACTACCGCACGGAGAGAATGCCTGCCCGAATTCGCGGGCGCCGTCAGAACACCACGGTGGTGTTGCCCGAGCGCACCACGGTCGTCGCAGTGCCAGGCGACTGCTCGCGCGAGCACCTGCCGTTCGACGTCGGCTCGATACCGTGCGAGATCGGCAGCGGTTGCGGCGTGGGAGACGCGCACGACGTCCTGTTCGATGATGGGGCCTTCGTCGAGGTCTCTGGTGACGTAGTGCGCGGTCGCGCCGATGAGCTTGACGCCGCGCTCTTTGGCTTTCTGGTACGGGGCGGCTCCGATGAATGCGGGCAGGAACGAGCGGTGCCAGCTCCTCGACGGTGTGCGGTTTTTCGCCCATTTGAAGGGTCGTCTGGCCCATCACATGCCTCCTCATTGATGACATTGATTGCCGCTTCGCCGCCGTTCCGGCGTTTTCATCGACTCTCGTTTGCGACCTGGTCCAGATTCTCGAACTTCCGAATCGAACCACTAAGACGATCTTGTTTATAAGTAAACAAGATTGAACTATGCTGACTCTCGACTGCGGACTACGAAGTCTGCAAGCGATTATCAAGACACAGAGAGTTGCTTTGACTTATGGCTGAAACAATAGGGACCGTTCGTACCGGTCTGTTCATCGGGGGCGTCCAGCGCGACACGGTGGATGTGCTCGAGGTCGCAGATCCGGCCAAAGCCGGTCAGGTGGTTGGGTATGCGGCAGCTGCCACCACCGCGGATGTCGCGGATGCGGTGGCGGCGGCAAAAGCCGCATTCCCCGCATGGTCGGCGATGTCGGCCGTGGAGCGCGCCGCCATCATGGCCGAGGCGATTGCCGGGATCGCCGATGAGCGTGATGCAGATGCCGCGGTGCTGTCGCGGGAAAACGGGAAAGTCCGTTTTGAAGGCTGGATCGATTCGCTGGTGTTTGAGATCCGGTGGAACCTGGCATTGATGCTCGCCGGGGAAGTCGACACCGGGAAGACCCTCCCCGTGGTTCCGGGAATCCCGGTGTCCACCGAGGTGACGTACCAGGCACTCGGTGTGGTCAGCGTGATCGTGCCCTTCAACTGGCCGATCGCCATCCTCGGCGCGGCGCTGCCACACGCGTTGCTGGCGGGAAACACGGCGATCGTGAAGCCGCCGCCCTCGGCACCCCTGGCGACGACGCGCGTGGTGCAGCGGATTGCGGAGAAGCTCCCCGCCGGTGTGCTGAACATAGTCACCGGATTGGACCAGAACATGGCCGGGTTGATCGACAGCCCCGACATCGCGAAGGTGTGCTTCACCGGCAGCGTCAATGGCGGGAAGCGAATCATGGAGATGGCTTCCAAGTCGCTCACCCGTTTGACGCTCGAGCTGGGCGGGAATGACGCCGCGATCTTCCTCGAAGATGCCATCCTGGATGACACCCACCTCGACCGCCTGTACGCGGCGATCTTCGATACGACCGGGCAGATCTGCATGAACGCAAAGCGCGTCTACGTGCACTCCTCCCGCCTCGACGAACTCGTCCAGGGTCTGACGGCCCGCCTGGAGAAGGTGCAGCTCGGCTATGGCCTGGATGCCGACACGACCATGGGTCCGCTGCACTCTCCCGTACAGAAGGCCTTCGTCGACGAAATCATCCAGGACGCCAAGGACTCGGGTGCCGAGGTGCGCGAGTTCGGGCAGCTTCCCACCGGTGACCTCGCCGGCGGCAACTTCGTCCGCCCCGCCCTGGTGATCAACCCCGATCCGATGCTGCGTGTCGTGACTCTGGAACAGTTCGGCCCCGTCATCCCGATCATCCCGTTCACGACGGAAGCCGACGCTGTCGCCTCCGCGAACGACACGTGGGCCGGGCTCGGCGGTTCCGTCTGGACGGCGAGTCCCGAATCGGCAAGCCGCGTCGGCTCGCAACTGGCCTGCGGATACGTCTGGGTCAACGACCACGGCGCCACCCGCCTCGACCTCCGCGCTCCGTTCGGCGGTATGAAGCAGTCCGGTTTCGGACGGGAACAAGGAATCGAGGGCATTCGAGCCTTCCAGGACACCCGTGCCATCGCCACGATAGACGCAGCAGCACTCGCCGCGCAGGCGCACTGATGGAGGGCTGTGGCCGGCGCGCTCGGCTGATTCAATCGAGCCTGTCGGCCACGGCCCACTGTCCGGACCCCTCGTGATCGGCCCATCGACATGAAGAACGTCCCCAACCACAAAACCACGCGCACAGGGCCCAGCCCGGTCGCCGGGGTATCGCCCGCGCCGACGGAGGACGTGACCATCCTGGAGCCGTTGAGCGATGTCATCGATAGCGAGAGCTTCACTCCGCGTCTGCTCGCTCTTGTCTCGAACGCCCTGGTCTGGCGTGAATCATTGCTGCTGCGGCGCGAGTTCAACCTCGGAACGAATGACTGGCGCGTGATCTCCGCCCTCGCGATCCGGCCCGGGGCCGCATCGACGGAGATCGCGGACTTCGTTGGAATGAACAAGGCCGTTGTGTCCAAGGCCACAAACACGCTGATCAAACGGGAGTTGATTGTCCCCGCGGCAGGCCCCCGCGGTTCACGGCCGCTGTACCTGACGCGCGCGGGCGCGGAGATGCACGACCTGATGAAGCCCATCTCGCTCAAGGGGGAGGAAATCATTCTCAGCGACCTCACCACCGATGAGGTCACCGAGCTGAAGGCCCTACTGGCTCGGCTCCTGCGCAAGACGCCCGAATTGTCGAGCGTCGCCGACGCACCCGCCTAACAGATAGGTAAGCGGGACACCCGGCAAACGACGAAAGGCCCCCGATTTCTCGGGGGCCTTTCTTGTCCGCCTGGGTTTTGCAAACAAAAACCTCTTGTTCTGCACCAAACCCTGTGTGCGCGAGGGGGGACTTGAACCCCCACGTCCTTTCGAACACTGGCACCTGAAGCCAGCGCGTCTGCCAATTCCGCCACTCGCGCGAACTTGGAAATGCTAGCACTTTCAGCTGCCCCTTCGCCATTCGAGCCCCCGTCGGGCGCGCCCAGGGTCGATAAGCGGGGCGCGTTGCGCGGTGATTCGTGTCCTTCCCGGCGGCGCGGCGCGGGGCGCCCGGGGCGCCCGGGAGTTAGGCGCGGCATCGACCGCGCCCATATGATGACCTTTCGTGCGCTCAACCGCCGTTTCGGCGAGTTAACAAGTGAGCCAAGTAACATGCTCATAGCCAAACGGATCGGATCGGGAGACCTGTGGGCATACTGGACAATTTTGAAAAGGGCTTGGAACGTGCCGTCAACGGCGCTTTCGCGAAGACCTTCAAGTCGGGCGTGCAGCCGGTGGAGATCACCTCGGCGCTTCGGCGCGAGCTCGACACCCAGGCGGCCGTCGTTTCGCGCGACCGCATCCTCGCGCCCAACCGCTTCACGGTGCGCCTGGCGCGGGCCGACTTCTCGCGGATGACCGGGCTCGGCCGAACGCTGATCGACGAACTCACCCAGTTGGTGGAGCAGCACGCCCGCGAGCAGCGCTACCAGTTCGCCGGCGCGGTGGAGATCACCCTCGCCGAAGACCCCAGCCTGAGCGAAGGCATGGTGCAGATCGACTCCACCAACCTCACGGGCAAGGTGGCCTGGACGCCGGTGCTCGAGATCAACGGCAAGCGCCACCCGATCGTCAAGCCCCGCACCGTCATCGGCCGCGGCAGCGACGCCGACATCACCGTCGACGACAGCGGCACCTCGCGCCGCCACGTCGAAATCCTGTGGGACGGTTCACGGGCCAAGGTGCACGACCTCGATTCCACCAACGGTTCGCAGCTCAACGGCGAGCGGGTCACAACGGCCGCCCTCGAACCCGACTCGGTCGTCACCATTGGGCGCACCCGCATTGTCTTCCGCGTCGTCGCGCAGGCCGGGGCGGCCGACCAGGCCGCCGGCTTCTGGGGGCCCGGCAAATGAGCGTCAGCGAACTCACCCTGCTCGTGCTGCGCCTGGGCTTCCTGCTGCTGCTCTGGCTCTTCATCTTCGGCATCGTCTACGCGCTCCGCAGCGACCTGTTCGGCCAGCGGGTGCGCAAGATGGCGTCGGATGCCGCGGCAGCGACCCCCGCGCCGTCCCCGGTCTTCGCCGCATCCGCGAGCGCGCCCACCGAGGCCGTCTCCCGGCCCGTTGTGTCGCCCGGCAGCGGCGGAACCGAGAAGGCGACCGCGCAGAGCGCCTCCCGCCTGGTCATCACCTCCGGACCGAAGGCGGGCACCGAGTTCCCGCTCGGCGCCGAGCCGATCACGATCGGGCGCTCCAGCGACTCCAGCCTCGTCATCCGGGACGACTACACCTCCACCCACCACGCCAGGCTGATGCTGTGGCATGACGACTGGATGATCCAGGACCTCGACTCGACCAATGGCACCTTCCTGGCTGGGAGCCGGATCGCGGTGCCCACCCCCGTTCCCCTGAACACCGCAGTCAAGATTGGTGCCACCAGCTTCGAGCTTCGGCGGTAAGTGCATGGCGACAGTTAGCCACAGCGCAGCCGCGTCCCATGTTGGCAAGATCCGGTCCAACAACCAGGACTCCGGCTACGCAGGCAGCGCGCTCTTCATCGTCGCCGACGGCATGGGCGGTCACGCCGGCGGCGACGTCGCCTCCGCGATCGCGACGAAACGCGTCATGGAAGCCGACCAGCCCTACCAATCCGCGGCGGAGGCGGAATTCGCACTGCAGGCGGCGCTGATCGCGGCTAATTCACAGATCGCTGAATCGGTGTTCGAGCACGCCGAACTCACCGGGATGGGCACGACCGTCAGCGCCCTGGTCGTGCTCGACGACCAGGTCGCGATCGCGCACATCGGCGATTCCCGCATCTACCTGCTGCGTGACGGCGAACTGTCGCAGATCACCATCGACCACACGTTCGTGCAGCGCCTGGTCGACAGCGGCCGCATCACCGAGCAGGAGGCCATGGTGCATCCGCGCCGCTCGGTGCTGATGCGGGTGCTCGGCGACGTCGAGTCCGCGCCGGAGGTCGACACCTCCATCCTCGCCACGCGAACCGGCGACCGCTGGTTGCTCTGCTCCGACGGGCTGACCGGTGTCGTGTCCCACGCGTCGATCACCGCCGCCCTGTCCACCGGCGCGGATGCCCAGACCGTCGCCGACCGCCTGGTGAAGGAAACCCTCGAGGGCGGCGCCCCCGACAACGTCACGATCGTCATTGTCGACATCGGGCCAGAGGACGAGCGCGACGGCGCCCCGCTGCTGGTGGGCTCGGCGGCCGGGCAGCTCGCCTTCGGTGAGGAACCGGCCAGGAACCGGGCGCTGCGGCTGCCGGCCCTGCGGCTGCACCCCGTGCGCGAGACCCACTTCGAACCGGACTCGCAGGATTACCTGTCCGAACTGATCGAAGAAGACGAACGGCGCGCCCGCCGGCGCAAGCTCACCTGGCTGACCGCGATCATCCTGCTCGTTCTCGCGATCGCCGGAGCGGCCCTTCTCGGCTACCAGTGGACCCAAACCCGGTATTTCGTCGGCGTCGAGGGCAGCACCGTGGCGATCTATCGCGGCGTCAACCAGGACCTCGGACCGATCCAGCTCTCGAGCGTCTACGAAGACACCAACCTCGAAATCTCCGAACTCCGGGTCTATGACCGGGATCAGGTCGAGGAAACCATCAGCGCGTCCTCCCTGGAAGACGCGAAACTCATCGTCGAACGGCTCCAAAATGCCAGCAACAAGTAATCCGGCGGGCGCGGCGGACACGTCTGCGCGCCGGGCGCAACCGCGGACGGGCGTCTTCAAGCGCCTGCACCTTCCGCAGAAGCTGCGCAACCTCGAGCTCTTCCTGCTCGCCATCGCCTGCGCGATCAACGCCGCCGCCGTGGTGCTCGTGCAGCTCGGCGCGCTCGGCCGCATCGACACCACGCTCGTGCTGTTCGGCGCCGGCCTGTCCGTCCTGGTCTTCGCCCTGCACATCGTGCTGCGCATCGTCGCGAGCGAGGCCGACCCGTTCATCCTCCCGATCGTCACCCTGCTCAATGGCATCGGCATCGCCATGATCTACCGCATCGACGTGGCCAACAACGAAGGCGGCATCGGCAGTGCCTCGGTGCGGCAGACCATCTGGAGTGCGCTGGCCATCGCCATGGCGATCGTGGTCCTCCTGGTGATCCGCAACCACCGGGTGCTCTTCAAATACACCTACATCGCCGGGTTCGCCGCCGTGATCCTGCTGCTGCTGCCGCTCGTGCCCGGCCTCGGCCGGGAGGTCAGCGGCGCCCGCGTCTGGATCGGCATCGGCTCCTTCGCCACCTTCCAGCCGGGCGAAATAGCCAAAATCGCCCTCGCCATCTTCTTCGCCGGCTACCTCGTACGAAACCGCGACAGCCTCTCCATGGTCGGTAAGCGATTCCTCGGCATGCACTTCCCCCGGCTGCGGGACCTCGGCCCGATCCTCGTGCTCTGGGCACTGTCGATGTCGGTCATCATCTTCCAGCACGACCTCGGTACTGCGCTGCTCTACTTCGGCCTCTTCCTGGTCATGCTCTACCTCGCCACCGCACGCCTCAGCTGGGTGGTCCTCGGCATGGGCCTGTTCATCGGCGGTGCGGTCATCGCAAGCCAGACCCTCAGCTACGTCAACGGCCGCTTCACCAACTGGCTCGATGCGATGAACCCGGATGTCTACAATGCGCCCGGCGGCAGCTACCAGCTCGTGCAGGGTCTGTTCGGCCTCGCCAAGGGCGGCCTCATCGGCACCGGTCTCGGCCAGGGTCGCCCCGACATCACCCCGGTGCCCCAGAGCGACTACATCATCGCCAGCCTCGGCGAAGAGCTCGGACTGGCCGGCATCTTCGCGATCCTCGCCCTGTACCTGCTTTTCGTCGCCCGCGGATTCCGTATCGGCTTCGCCGGCCAGGACGACTTCGGCAAGCTGCTCGGCGTCGGCCTCGCCTTCGTCGTCGCCCTGCAGTGCTTCATCGTCATCGGCGGCGTCACCCGCATCATCCCGCTCACCGGCCTGACGACCCCGTTCCTGGCCGCCGGCGGATCCTCCCTCGTCGCCAACTGGATCATCGCGGCGCTCCTGCTCCGCCTGTCCGACACGGTGCGCAACCAACCCAGGCTGGTGGTCTGATGAATCGAGAACTCAAGCGCGTGAGCATGGTCGTGCTGCTCATGTTCGTCGCACTCCTCACGTCGACCACGGTGGTGCAGGCGTTCCAGGCGGACAACCTGGCCGCGGATGCCCGCAACACCCGCACCCTCTATGACAGCTTCCAGGTCGAACGCGGCGCCATCCTCGCCGACGGCAAGCCGATCGCCGAGTCGGTGCCGGCCGACGACGACTACAAGTTCCTGCGCACGTACAGCAACGGTCCGCTGTACGCGCCGGTGACCGGGTTCATCCCGATCAACGGCGCCCCCACGGGCCTGGAGCACGCCCTCAACGCGGAACTCACCGGAACGTCGAACTCGCAGTTCTTCGACAAGCTCAGCTCGATCATCACCGGGCAGAAGCCCCGCGGGGCGGCCGTGGGCACCACGATCGACCCGGTGACGCAGCAGGCCGCCTGGGACGCACTCGGCGATCTCAAGGGCGCCGTGATCGTGACCGAACCGAAGACCGGTCGCATCCTCGCCATGGTCTCGAAGCCCGGCTACGACCCCAACACGCTCACCGTGCACGACAACAAGAAGGTCACCGACGCCTACCAGGCACTGCTCGACAACCCCGACGACCCCCTGATCAACCGGGCGATCCGCGGCGACCTCAACCCTCCGGGTTCCGTGTTCAAGCTGGTCGTGACGGCCGCGGCGCTCGAGTCCGGCGAGTTCACCCCCGAAAGCACGTTCCCCAACCCCGCCACGCTCACCCTGCCCGGCTCCACGGCCGTGGTCACGAACTCGAGCCGGGGCACCTGCGGCGGCGGCGCCACCGTCACCCTGGCCACGGCGCTGCGGCTCTCCTGCAACATCCCGTTCGCCGAGCTGGGACTGCAGCTGGGGGACGCGGCGATTCGCGAGCAGGCCGAGAAGTTCGGCTTCAACTCCACGTATGGTGTCCCGCTGTCCGTCGCGGAGAGCGTCTACCCGAGAGACCTCGACAAGGCGCAGACCGCCCTCTCCGCCTTCGGCCAGTACGACGTGCGCGCGACGCCGATGCAGATGGCCATCGTGTCCGCCACCATCGCCAACGGCGGCATCGCCATGGAACCCAATCTCGTCGACGAGATCCTCGCCCCGAACCTCAGCCCGCTGGAGAGTTTCCAGGCGAAGGAGATGGCCACGGTGATCAGCCCCGAAACGGCCGCGACCATGACCCAAATGATGGTCAACGGAGTCAAGGACGGCGCCGCGAGCAATGCAAGAATAGACGGGGTTGACGTGGCCGGAAAGACGGGAACCGCACAGAACGGAAAGGATCTGCCGTACACCCTGTGGTTCACTGGATTTGCACCCGCGCAGGACCCGCAGTTTGCCATCACTGTCCTGATTGAGGACGGCGGGGGGCTCGGCCAGGAGGGGTACGGCAATCTTCTTGCCGCACCGGTTGCACAAGAGGTACTAGAGGCGGTGTTGGATAAATGAGACCCACAGCAGGGCTCACCTTCGGGGGACGATACGAGCTGCAGTCCAGGATCGCCATTGGCGGCATGGGCGAGGTGTGGCAATCCACCGACCTCGTCATCGGCCGCACGGTCGCCATCAAGATCCTCAAGGACGAATACCTCGGCGACCCGGGATTCCTCGAGCGTTTCCGCGCTGAGGCCCGCCACGCCGCCCTGGTGAACCACGAGGGCATCGCCAACGTCTTCGACTACGGAGAAGAAGAAGGCAGCGCCTTCCTGGTCATGGAGCTCGTGCCCGGTGAGGCACTCTCCACCATCCTCGAGCGCGAGCATGTGCTGTCGACCGACAAGGTGCTCGACATCGTCGCGCAGACGGCAGCAGCGCTGCACGCCGCGCACGCAGCCGGGCTGGTCCACCGCGACATCAAGCCGGGCAACCTGCTGATCACCCCCGACGGCCGCGTCAAGATCACCGACTTCGGAATCGCCCGCATCGCCGACCAGGTTCCGCTCACCGCGACCGGCCAGGTCATGGGCACCGTGCAGTACCTCTCGCCGGAGCAGGCCAGCGGCAAGTCCGCCTCGCCCACCACGGACATCTACTCGCTCGGCATCGTGGCGTATGAAAGCCTGGCCGGCCGACGCCCGTTCACGGGCGAGTCCCAGGTGGCCATCGCCATGGCGCAGATCAACGAAACCGCGCCCGACCTGCCGACCACGGTCTCCGAGCCGGTGCGCAACCTCGTCATTTCCTGCCTGGCCAAGAACCCCGCCGACCGCCCGGCCTCCGCCGCGCACCTGGCCCGCGCCGCGACGGCGCTGCGCCGAGGGGATGTCGCGGCCGCAGCGGCATCCGTGCCCGCGGTCATGGCCGGGATCACCCCGACCTCCGCAACAATGCTGATGCCCGGCGCCGGGTATGACCAGGCCACGACCGTGCTCCCGACTGCCTCGGCGCCCGGGACGCGCGCCGAGGCGGCCGCCGCCGAGGCCGCGACGAAGAAGAACAAGCGCAGCCCCTGGACCTGGCCGCTGATCGCCCTGATCGCCCTGCTCGCGATCGTGCTCACCGGAACGCTGATCGCCCTCTTCACCCAGGGGAACGAGACCCCGGTCGTGCCCCCGACGTCCACGGCGGCGTCGAGCACCCCGAAGGTGACGCCCACTGCCACGCCGACCGTCACTCCAACCCCGACGAGCACCGCGGTCAGCGTGCTGTCCAAGGACTTTGTGGGCCTGACCAGCGCCGAGGCACGCGACAAGCTCGTCGGCCTGGAACTCGTCGCCGACATGGTTCCCGGGAACATCGCCGATGCGCCGGACAAGGTCGACCGGGTCTACGACGTCAACCCGACCGGAACCGTCCAGAAGGGCACGAAGATCACGGTCAAGTACTTCGTTGCCGCACCCACACCCGATGCGCCGACCACTGCGCCGACCGTTGCCCCGGCCACGGCCGTGGCCGGCACCGACGTGGTCGTCACGTGGACCGCCCAGTCCTGCCCCAGCGGCCTGCAACTGACCGGCTACGAGGTGCTCGTCGAAGGTACCGGCGCGACCTCGCCCCCCGTTGCCAGCCCCGCAGCGACCACGACGTCGGTGACCACGGGTCCGGATGCGGGCACGTTCACCGTGAAGTTCCGCTACCTGTGCGGAGGCTTCCCGTCCGAATACTCGCCGGCATCCACCCCGGTGGTCGTCACGGCTGCGCCGTAGTCCATGCCCCGTGCGGGTACCATAGGCGAGATTGTGTTCGCGAGCTGGGAGTGATGCATTGACTGAGGTTGGCCGTTTGCTCGCTGGTCGCTACCGCGTAGGCGCGCTCATCGGCCGTGGCGGAATGGCGGATGTCCACGTCGGCACAGACTCACGCCTCGGGCGCACGGTGGCCATCAAGCTCCTCAAGTCGACCCTGGCCACCGACCCCGCGTTCCGCACCCGCTTCCGCCAGGAGGCCCAGGCCGCGGCCCGGATGGCTCACCCCACCATTGTGCGGGTCTTCGACGCCGGTGAAGAGACGGTCACCGAACCGGGCGGCCACGAGGCTCAGGTTCCCTTCATCGTCATGGAGCATGTCGACGGACGCCTGCTCAAGGACATCATCCGCGAGGGCCCCGTCGAGTCCGCCGAGGCCGTGCGCATCATCGAGGGCGTTCTCACGGCCCTCGAGTACTCCCACCGCGCCGGCGTCGTGCACCGAGACATCAAGCCGGGCAACATCATGATCACCAGGACCGGCCAGGTCAAGGTGATGGACTTCGGCATCGCCCGGGCGATCTCGAGCTCGGCGACCACGGTCGCCCAGACCACGGCGATCCTCGGCACTGCCGCCTACTTCTCGCCGGAGCAGGCCAAGGGCGAATCGGTCGATGCCCGCACCGACCTGTACTCCACCGGCGTCGTCCTGTTCGAGATGCTCACCGGACGGCCCCCGTTCCATGGCGACACCCCCGTCGCCGTCGCGTACCAGCACGTGAGCGAGGCCCCGGTCACACCGAGCTCGGTCAACCCGAAGGTCTCGCCGGCCCTCGACGCCGTCGTGCTGCGGGCCCTGACGAAGGACCGGTTCGCCCGGTACCAGAGCGCCGTCGAGTTCCGCGCCGACGTCGAGACAGCCGCCGCCGGGCACATCCCCGTGCATCGACCGCTCGACGAAACGGCCGCCGGGTTGTTCGGCCCGGCGCCCGTCATCGCATCCGGGTCCGAGCTCGCCCTCAAGCAGCTCGCCGAAGACCAGACGATGGTGCGCACCCAGCGCCGACCACCGGTGAGCTGGATCTGGGCCGGAATCGTGGCCGTCGTCGTGATCGTGGTCTCGGTGATGTTCTGGGTATTCAGTCTCACGCCGAGCGGCGACATCCCGGACAGTTCGCGCAAGGTGCCCACACTGACCGGGCAGAGCTACGACGCGGCGCAGAACTCCCTTCTCGACCTGGACCTCGCGGCCACGAAAGCCGAGGAGGCCAGCGCCACGGTTCCGAAGGACGAGGTCATCCGCACCGATCCGCCCGCCGGCACGATCGTGCAGCCGGCCGAGGTGATCAAGGTCTTCGTGTCGACCGGCGCCCAGCCGGTCGAGGTCCCTGATGTCACGAACCAGCCCGTCGAGGCCGCGGAAGCAGCCGTCAAGGGGGCCGGGCTCGAATCAGGCTCTGTCACCAAGGAGAACTCACCGACGATGGCCGCGGGCATCGTTCTGCGCACCGACCCGGAGGCCACCAGCACCGTCCAGGCCGGCTCCACGGTCAACTACGTGGTGTCCAGCGGGCTCGTGACCCTCATCGACCTCACCGGCCAGTCGCTCAGCGCGGCGAGCGATCTTCTCAGCGCACAGGACCTCCAGCTGGTTCCCATTCCGACGCCCGACTCCACGTGCGCCTCGGAGGCCGGTTCCCCGGTCACCAAGCAGTCACTGCCCCCGGGTGAAGTGCCCCAGAAGTCCGAGGTCCTCCTCACCTACTGCGCCGGCTAAATCCCGCGAAACTGCAGTTTCGCGGGATGTGCGGGCGGGAGAAGAAGGGGAGGTCAGCTGAGCTTGAGCAGCGGCGTGAGGCCCTTGGCCGTCTCGCGCGCCTCAGGCAGGCCGGCCAGGGCCAGCCAGTTGCCGAGCATCCGGTAGCCACCCTCGGTCAGCACGGACTCCGGGTGGAACTGCACCCCGAAGATGGGCGCTGACTCGTGCCGGAGTCCCATGATCACGCCGCCCTGCGTGCGTGAGGTGACGATGAGCTCGCGCGGAACCGTGGAATCGACCACGGCGAGGGAGTGGTACCTGGTCGCCGTGAAGGGCTGCGGCACTCCCTGGTAGAAGTCGCTTTCGTCGTGCGTGATCAGCGACGTCTTGCCGTGCATGAGTTCCTCGGCATTGGTCACGGTGGCCCCGAAGGCCTCCGCAATCGCCTGGTGGCCCAGGCAGACCCCGAGAAGCGGCGTGCCTGAGGCGAAGGCCGCCTCGACGATCGGAATGGAGACGCCCGCATTGGATGGCTTGCCGGGCCCCGGCGAGACAAGGACGCCGTCGTAGTGGGACAGTCGTTCGGCCGCCTCCGATGCGTCGAACGCGTCGTTGCGCAACACCTCGGTCTCCGCGCCGAGCTCCATCAGGTACCCGTTGAGGGTGTAGACAAAGCTGTCGTAATTGTCGAGAACCAGAATGCGGGTCATGAGCCGCCCACCGTCGCTTCCTCTGTGTTGATGATCTCGTCCACCCAGGGGAACACCCACGTGCTCAGGACGAGCAGAACGCCGGCCAGCAGGACAAGCAGGAGCAGTATCCGGAGCCAGGCCGGACCGGGCAGGATCTGCCACAGCGCTGCGTACATGTGAGCCTCCTAGCCCTTCGCCTGCGCGGCGATGATCGGTGCGAGCTCCGCGGGCGGGCCGGCGGATGTCGGCCGCCACGATTCGAAGACGCCGTAGGCGATGATCCGCTCCGCCGTCGAGTACAGCGGGTTGCAGCTGGTCAGGGTGATGAGGGCGTCGGTGGCGGCCTTGTCCACTGCGCCGGGAACCGGGGCGAGCACAGCCACCTCGCTCGGCGCAACGTATTCCATGTCCCGGAAACGGTAGGTGAAGTAGCCGTCGGCCGTTTGCACGTAGATTGCGTCGCCGAGTTGCAGTTCATTGATCAGGTGCATGCCCCCTCCGTAAGCGCTCCGGTGTGCGGCCACGGCGAAGTTGCCGACCTCACCGGGCATCTGGGTGTCGGGGTAGTGCCCGATGCCGAGGCGGGTGCTGTTCAGGACGCCCGTTCCGACACCCTCCGCGATGGTGCGGTGGTAGTCGGCACCGAAACGCGGCACGAAGAGCACGGCGAAGGCATCCCCGGCGCCCGGCGCCGCTGACACGATCGGGTCACCGTAGTCCGCGGGTACCGGGGCAGGCTTGTCGGCGTCCCGGGCGTTACGGTCCTGCGCGATCCAACCGTTGCTGAGGTCGGCGGCGGCCTTCGACTGCTCGCCCGCGACGAACGCGTCATTCCACCAGAGCTGCCAGCCGATGAAGAGGAGCACGACGGCGCCCGCGGTGATGAGCAACTCTCCGAGCACTCCCAATACGGTGACCGGGCGCCGAGACGACTTCCGGCCGCGTCTGCCACGGGCGGGCGCGGCGACAGGCTCGGCCATTTCGGTCATGACGTAATCCTAATCGGGCTCCCGCCGGGCTTTCCCCGAATGGCGGACCGGGGCCCGCCCAGCCGGGGACGCTAGAATCTGAGGCATGGCACGCACAAACCCCCGCACCAAGCCCGCACGCGACGTGGTTTCCCGCTCCGAAGACGCACCGAACCCGGTCTGGTTCAAGCCGGTCATGTTCGGCTTCATGCTCCTCGGCCTCGCCTGGATCATCGTCTTCTACGTGAGCCAGGGCGGTTTCCCCGTGCCGGCGCTCGGCTCCTGGAACATCCTGGTCGGCTTCGGGATCGCCTTCATCGGCTTCCTGATGACGACCCGCTGGCGCTGACTGTCCCCATTTCGGCGGACCAATTACACCGGTGTAATTATCCCCATGTGGAAACTCCTGTGGATAACTTTTCCACAGGCCTCTAGCCCAGTAGTTTCACGCAACTGAGGGCCGCCAGGATCAGCGCGAAAACAACGATCAACGCGGTCTGCAGGGTCGCCTGGGAGCGCTTCCTCGTCTGAACGAAGATGAGGCCCACGATCGCGCCGCCGATCAGCCCGCCGAGGTGCGCCTGCCAGGAGATGTTGGTCCCCGGCAGGAACCCGATCACGAAGTTGATGCCGAGGAGCACCAGCAGCTGGGTGGAGTTGCCCCCCAGGCGGCGCTGGATGACGAACATGGCGCCCACCAGCCCGAAGATTGCCCCGGATGCCCCCACAACGCCCACACGCGGGTCGGCGAGGAACAGGACGCCCAGGGAACCGGCCCACCCGCTCAGCAGGTAGAGCGCGAGGAAGCGCCAGCGTCCCAGCATGGCCTCCAGCTGCGGACCGAAGATCCACAGCATGTACATGTTCAGCAGCACGTGGAAGATGAAGCCGGTCGAATGAAGGAAGACGCTGGTGAGCATCCGCCAGGGCTCGAAGAGCGCGGGGTAGGAAAACGCACCGGCGTAGAAGAGCCTGTCCGTGACTCCGAGGCCCGGAATGAGTTGAAGCACGAACACGAAGAGCGTGACGGCAATGATGCCGTACGTGACGACGGGTGCGCCGCTGCCCGTGAGCCGGGTCAGCACGGCCGACTTCGTGCGCGGAGCGTTGCGGCGCTGCTCCTGCATGCATTCGGGGCAGATGACGCCGACGGCGGCCTGGGTCTGGCACTCAGGGCAGATCGTGCGTCCGCAGCGCTGGCACAGGATGTAACTGGGCCTGCCCGGATGCCGGTAGCAGTAATTCGCGGCGGTACCGGGCAGGTCGGTCATCCGGGGCGGGGCCTAGACCTGTTCGACGGTGACGCTCTCGATGAAAACATCGGAGAGCGGGCGGTCGCGGCCGTCGGTGGGGACCGTGGCCAGCTTCTCAACGATGGCGCGGGAATCCGCGTCCTCGACGGCGCCGAAGATGGTGTGCTTGCCCTGCAGCCAGGTGGTGGGAACAACGGTGATGAAGAACTGCGAGCCGTTGGTGCCGCGGCCGCCCTGGATGCCGGCGTTCGCCATGGCGAGCACGTAGGGCTGGGTGAAGTCGAGCTCCGGGTTGATTTCGTCGTCGAACTGGTAGCCGGGTCCGCCGGTGCCCTGGCCGAGCGGGTCGCCGGCCTGGATCATGAAGTCCTTGATGATGCGGTGGAAGACGGTGCCGTCGTAGAGGGGCGTCTTCGAGGTCTGGCCGGTGGCCGGGTGCTTCCATTCGATCTCGCCCGTGGCGAGGCCGACGAAGTTCTTCACGGTCTTCGGCGCGTGATTGCCGTAGAGGTTTACCTTGATCGGTCCGAGGGTCGTGTTCAGGGTGGCGACTGCGGTGTGCTTAGACATAACGGTAATTCTTGCACAGCACTATTGCCGTCTCCTGACCAGGATCCGATACCCAGAGCGCTCCCAGCCGATTCAGTGGCAAGATGGGTGTGTTCGCCACACGACATCGATGGAGGGTCCAGATGAGCCTGTCACGCAAGCGCCGCAAGGAACTTGACCGGCTGCGCAAGAGCGCAGACGAACTATGGAACCACCAGCAGGAGGTTCTCGACCGTGCGAATGAGATCGCACGCGAGGCCGCACGTCAGGCGGGGAGCCTGACTCGCGAGGAAGTCGTCCCGCGCGTACGCGAGGGATACGAGCACTACGTTCGCCCCGGAGTTCACGCGGGCCAGGAAGTCGCCGACAGCGTTCGCCGCCGCCTGGTCGAGGACGTGCTCCCCGGCATCGGGACCGCGATCGGCACCGTCATGTCGGTCGGGGACGTCGCCAAGGATGCGCGGGTGCGCGCCGCCATGAACCGCCTTCGCTTCCAGAAGCCCGTCGTGGTTGAGAAGCAGGGCCTGGGCGCCGGCACGTACATCGCCATCGGAATCGGCCTGGCCGCCGCAGCCGGCGTCGCCTACGCCGTCTGGCAGACGTTCCGTGCCGACGACGAGCTCTGGGTGGCCGCTGACGAGCCCGAGCGCACGCCGAACGAGGACTAACCGTCCATAGCTTCACCAGGGCCTGTATCTTCCGGATACGGGCCCTGGTCTGTTAACGGGTGCGATTCCGGCTCGTGCCCTTAAACGAAGAACGCCCGGCCGCTGGAGCGGGCCGGGCGTCTGTCATGTGTGGAGCCACGGGGAATCGAACCCCGGACCTCCTGCTTGCAAAGCAGGCGCTCTACCAATTGAGCTATGGCCCCGCGAATCACAGGTGACAAGTCACCTTGAGGTCGCACGTGGGGATACCGGGATTTGAACCTGGGACCTCTTCATTATCAGTGAAGCGCTCTAACCAACTGAGCTATATCCCCCTATTGGGCAGATTTGAGACTACCGGAACCAGCCGGTTTCTCCCAATCGAGACGAGAGAAAACCGCGGCGGGTTCCACGTGAAACGTGTATTTCTGCCTAGTTGTTGGTGAAACCGACGAGCAGTCCGCCGGTCATCTTCACACTGAGGTTGTACAGCAGGGCGAAAATGGCCCCCAGCGCGGTGATGACGACCGTGTTGAGCACGGCCACCACGGTGGCGAACCCCATGACGTTCCCGAGCGAGAGAATGCTCGCGAGGTCTGACGAGTCGCCGGCGATCGAGGTGTACAGGTCGTCTACCGTGTCGAAAATCATCGTCTGGTTGAGCACCGTGAAGATCAGGAACGTGGCCACGATCGTGACGACGGCCAGGCAGACGGCGACCAGGAACGAGAGCTTCACGCTCGACCAGAAGTCGATGTACACCAGCTTGAGGCGCACCTGCTTCGTGGACGGTCGGCGGGTCGACTTCTTGGCAAGCTTTTCTGCGACGCTACTCATCTACTGATTCTTCTTTCTCCGCGTCGGTCTCCGGTGCGGCCTCAACGAGTTCGGCCACCAGATTGCGTTCGGTGTTCTTCGCTATGGCAATGATCCTGTCCTGCAACGCGAATTTCGCGAAGACCACGCCCATCGTGTCGCGTCCCTTGGCCGGGACTTCCGCGACGTCAGAGCGTACCACCTTGCCGCTGGCCAGGACCACGAGCACCTCGTCGCCTTCATCGACGATCAGGGCGCCCACCAGGTCGCCCCGGTCCTCGTTGAGTTTGGCGACCTTGATGCCGAGGCCCCCGCGGTTCTGCAGGCGGTATTGGTCGGCCGCTGTGCGCTTGGCGTAGCCGCCTTCCGTGACCACGAAGACGAATCCGTCATTGGAGACAACGGATGCGTCGAGCAGTTTGTCTTCGCCCCGGAAGTGCATGCCGATGACGCCGGAGGTGCTGCGTCCCATCGGCCGCAGGGCCTCATCCGTCGCGGTGAACCGGATGGACATGCCCTTGCGGGAGACGAGCAGCAGGTCGGAATCGTCATTGACGAGCAGCGCGGAGACGAGTTCGTCGCCTTCTCTGAGCTTGATCGCGATGATCCCGCCGGTGCGGTTGGTGTCGTATTCGCGCAGCGCGGTCTTCTTGATCAGGCCGTCGCGGGTGGCGAGGGTGAGGTACTGGGCCACCCCGTAATCGCGGATGTCGAGGATCTGCGCGATTTCCTCACCCGGCTGCAGCGCGAGCAGGTTGGCGACGTGCTGGCCCTTCGCGTCGCGGCCGGATTCGACTGCTTCGTACGCCTTGGCGCGGTAGACCCGGCCGGTGTTCGTGAAGAACAGGAGCCAGTGGTGCGTGGTGGTGACGAAGAAGTGCTCCACGACGTCATCCGCCCGGAGCTGGGCTCCCTTGACGCCCTTGCCGCCACGGTGCTGGTTGCGGTAGTTGTCGCTCCTGGTGCGCTTGATGTAGCCGCCGCGGGTGACGGTGACGACCATCTCCTCTTCGGGGATGAGGTCCTCGATCGACATGTCGCCGTCGAAGCCGAACATGATCTCGGTGCGCCGGTCGTCGCCGAACTTGGCGGTGATCTCGCCGAGTTCTTCGCTGATGATCGTGCGCTGGCGCTCGGGGCTGGCCAGGATCGACTTGAACTCGGCGATCTGCAGCTCGAGTTCGGCGGCCTGGTCGATGATCTTCTGTCGTTCGAGGGCGGCCAGGCGACGCAGCTGCATGGTCAGGATCGCGTCGGCCTGGAGCTTGTCGACGTCGAGCAGGGCCATCAGGCCTTCGCGGGCGTCGTCGACGGTGTTCGACCGGCGGATGAGGGCGATTACCTCATCGAGCGCGTCGAGGGCCTTGAGGTAGCCGCGCAGGATGTGCGCGTCGGCCTCGGCCTTGTTCAGCCGGAACTGCGTGCGCCGGACGATGACCTCGATCTGGTGCGCGACCCACGCGGTGATGAAGCCGTCCAGGGCGAGCGTGCGCGGGATGCCGTCGACGATGGCGAGCATGTTCGCGCCGAAGTTGTCCTGCAGCTGGGTGTGCTTGTACAGGTTGTTCAGCACGACCTTGGCGACCGCATCGCGCTTGAGCACGATGACGAGGCGCTGGCCGGTGCGACCGGATGTCTCGTCGCGGATGTCGGCGATGCCGCTGATCTTGGCGTCCTTGACCAGGTCGGCGATCTTGATCGCGAGGTTGTCCGGGTTGACCTGGTAGGGCAGCTCGGTGATGACGAGGCAGGTGCGACCCTGGAGCTCCTCGATGTTGACCACGGCGCGCATCGTGATGGAGCCGCGGCCGGTGCGGTAGGCATCCTGGATGCCCTTGGTGCCGAGGATCTGGGCGCCGGTGGGGAAGTCGGGGCCCTTGATCCGCTGCATCAGGGCCTCGAGCAGCTCCTCACGGGTGGCCTCGGGGTTCTCGAGGTACCACAGCGCGCCGGCGGCCACCTCGCGCAGGTTGTGCGGCGGGATGTTCGTGGCCATGCCGACGGCGATGCCCACGGAGCCGTTGACCAGCAGGTTCGGGAACCGGGCGGGCAGCACGGTCGGCTCGAGCGTGCGGCCGTCGTAGTTGTCCTGGAAGTCGACGGTGTCTTCGTCGATGTCCCGCACCATCTCGAGCGCGAGCGGAGCCATCTTGGTTTCGGTGTACCGGGGGGCGGCGGCACCGTCGTTGCCGGGGGAGCCGAAGTTGCCCTGGCCGAGGGCCAGCGGGTACCGCAGGCTCCACGGCTGGACGAGCCGCACGAGGGCGTCGTAGATCGAAGAGTCACCGTGCGGGTGGAACTGCCCCATCACGTCGCCGACGACGCGGGCGCACTTCGAGAAGGCCTTGTCGGGGCGGTAGCCGCCGTCGAACATGGCGTAGATCACGCGGCGGTGCACGGGCTTCATACCGTCGCGCACGTCGGGCAGCGCGCGCCCGACGATGACGCTCATCGCGTAGTCGAGGTAGGACCGCTGCATTTCCAGCTGCAGGTCGACCTGGTCGATCTTGCCGTGCTGGATCAGGTGCTTCGCCGCGGCCGCGGCCTCGGCGGCCTCCACGGTGTTCTCGCCCGGGGTGTCGGGGGTGTCTTTAGATGTCAAGGAAACGCACGTCCTTCGCGTTCTTTTGGATGAAGTTACGGCGGGACTCGACGTCCTCGCCCATCAGGGTGGAGAAGATTTCGTCGGCAGCCGCCGCGTCATCGAGGGTGACCTGCAGCAGCGTGCGGGATTCCGGAGCCATGGTCGTTTCCCACAGTTCCTTGTAGTCCATCTCGCCAAGACCCTTGTAGCGCTGGATGCCGTTGTCCTTGGGAATCCGCTTGCCGGCCGCGGCGCCATCCGCCAGCAGGGCGTCGCGCTCTCGGTCCGAGTACACGTATTCGTGCGCCGAGTTGGCCCACTTCAGTCGGTACAGCGGCGGCTGGGCGAGGTAGACGTAGCCCAGGTCGATCAGCGGGCGCATATACCGGAACAGCAATGTAAGCAGCAGGGTGGTGATGTGCTGGCCGTCGACGTCGGCATCGGCCATCAGCACGATCTTGTGGTAACGCACCTTGTCCGGGTTGAATTCCTCGCCGATGCCGGCGCCGAACGCCGTGATCATGGCCTGCACCTCGTTATTGCCGAGCGCGCGGTCGAGGCGAGCCTTCTCGACGTTGAGGATCTTGCCTCGGAGGGGGAGGATCGCCTGGGTCTCGGGGTTGCGTCCCTGCACGGCGGAACCGCCGGCCGAGTCACCCTCGACGATGAAGATCTCGGAGAGGGAGGGGTCCTTGCTCTGGCAGTCCTTGAGCTTGCCGGGCATGCCGCCGCCCTCGAGCAGGCCCTTGCGGCGGGCCGTTTCCCGGGCCTTGCGCGCGGCCATCCGGGCGTTCGAGGCCTGGAGGGCCTTGCGGATGATCTCGCGAGCCGGGTTCGGGTTGCGGTTGAACCAGTCCGAGAGCTGGTCGCCCGCGACGCGCTGCACGAATGCCTTGGCCTCGGTGTTGCCCAGCTTGGTCTTCGTCTGTCCTTCGAACTGCGGTTCGGCGAGTTTGATCGACACGACGGCGGTCAGACCCTCGCGCACGTCGTCGCCGGTGAGGTTGTCATCCTTTTCCTTGAGGATGCCCTTCTCGCGGGCGTACTTGTTGACGAGCGTGGTGAGCGCGGCCCGGAAACCCTCTTCGTGGGTTCCACCCTCGTGGGTGTTGATCGTGTTCGCGTAGGTGTGCACGCTCTCCGTGTACGCGGTGGTCCACTGCATGGCCACTTCGAGCGCGATCTTGCGCTCCTTGTCTTCGAACTCGAAGGAGATGATTTCGTCGTTGACCAGGTCGGCCTTCTTGGCACGGTTCAGGTAGGCGACGTAGTCGACCAGGCCCTGCTCGTACATGAAGGTATTGGTGACGGGGTTGCCCTCGTCGTCAGCGTGTTCGGGCCGCTCGTCGGCGAGCGTGAGGCGCAGGCCCTTATTGAGGAAGGCCATCTGCTGGAACCGGGCGCGGAGCGTTTCGTAGTCGAACTCGACGGTCTCGAACGTTTCGGTGCTCGGCCAGAAGGTGATGGTCGTGCCGGTCTCGCTGGATTCTTCACCCTTTTCCAGCGGAGCGTTGGGCACGCCGTCGGCGAAGCTCTGGCGCCAGACATGTCCCTGGCGGCGTACCTCGACCTCGAGGCGGGACGACAGCGCGTTGACGACCGAGCTTCCGACTCCGTGCAGTCCGCCGGAGACGGAGTAGCCGCCGCCGCCGAACTTTCCGCCGGCGTGCAGGACCGTCAGCACTACCTCAACGGTCGAGCGGCCCTCGGCCTTGTGGATGTCGACCGGGATGCCGCGGCCGTTGTCCTCGACCCGAACCGCGCCGTCGGCGAGGATACGGATTCCGATGGTGTCGCAGTATCCCGCCAGCGCCTCGTCGACGGAGTTGTCGACGATCTCGTAGACGAGGTGGTGCAGCCCGCGGGGACCCGTCGAACCGATGTACATTCCGGGTCGTTTGCGTACGGCTTCAAGTCCTTCGAGAACCTGGATATCGTCTGCGCCGTATTCGTGCGCCGGCTCTGTCTTTGGTTCAACTGACATCTGAAAGTGGGCTCCTGACCGTCGCACGGGCGACCATTCAGTCTACCAAACGGGCCGAGCGCTCCCGGCCACATACGCGCGTCTGGCGCGTTTTATTTGCGAGGGTGACCGAATTTGCCCGGTTACCCGTAGGTATCGCGTGGACCCCGCCCTGGAATTGATCTGGGGCCCTTTTTCCAGGAGGGGGCGTTGGGTCCCTGAAATCGGATTGACTCGATTCCGGCATCCGGATACTTCACGGCGATGTGACCCATGATCTCGACGCGCATCATCCTCAGCTGCGTGGCCCACGCGGTCGACTCGCAGCTCACGGTCAACACACCGTCCTCGATTCCGGCGGGGGTGGAGTGTTTCGCGGTCTCCTCTCCGGCCAGCTCGACCCACGATGCGAGGAGTTCGGACTGGGCGAGGGGAGAGTTCCAGCCGAGTTGCCTGGTGAGCGAACTGATCGCATCGCCGAGCCCCCGCGGGTCGCGGCCGGCCCCGAACGGAACGCTGGAACCGGTTTCGTCACGGGTGCGGCGCTTGCCCCTGGATCGTTTGGCATTCGGGTCGCCGAAGACGTCTTTGAAGCGCAGGTAGACGCGGCCCGCTTCGCTCTGCTCAGCCATCGACAACAGCCCCCGCCCGGATGTGGACGGTGTGCGCCACGAGGGCCTCTGGCACGTCCTCGAGAACGGCGGCCGTGATAATCACCTGTTCGAAACCCGCGACGGCATCGGCCAGGCGCCGGCGCCGGGATTGGTCGAGCTCGGCGAACACGTCGTCGAGGATCACAACCGGATCTCCGCTCGTGGAGTCGCGGCGCAAGAGCTCGGCCGAGGCGAGCTTCAGGGCCAGGGCGAACGACCACGATTCCCCGTGGCTCGCATAGCCCTTGGCAGGCAGGGCATTGAGCATGAAAACGAGGTCGTCCCGGTGCGGACCGGCCAGGGTCAACCCGCGCTCGAGTTCCTTCGGCCGCAGACTCGCCAGCGCCGCCCGGAAAAACTCCCGAGTCCCGGTGCTCGAGCCTGTCGCGGTGGTCGAGCCTGTCGAGACCCGGATTGCGCCCGCGTCGACCCCGGAATCTTCATCCGCCCCGAGGATGCTGAGCGAGGCGATCAGCGCCGGTCCATGGTCTTCGCCCGCCACGGACTGATAGGCCACGCGCAGCGGTTCGCCGAGCTGGCGTATGAGTTCGGCGCGCTCGTCGATGATCTCGGAGCCCAGTTCGACGAGTCTCTCGTCCCAGATATCGAGTGTGCCCAGCGCATTCGGGCGCACGCCCGCCGCCCGGGCGGACTTCAAAAGAGTGTTCCGCTGTTTGAGCACCCGATCGTAGTCGGCCAGCACGGCGGAAATGCGCGGGGTGCGCAGCACGAGGAGCTGGTCGAGGAATCGTCGCCGACCGGATGGGTCGCCCCGGACCAGGGCGAGGTCCTCCGGTGCGAACAGCACGCTCGAGAAGTACCGCGGAAGTTCGCGGGTCTTGATCACGGATCGGTTGACCTGCGCCCGGTTCAGCCCCGATCGGTTGATCTGGACTTCGGTGAGAAGGTCCCGGCCGTTGTATTCGAGCCGCGCTCGAATGATCGCGGCGTCCTGGCCGGCCCGGATCATGGCACCGGTTGTCGACACCCGGTGCGAACCGAGGGTGCTGAGAAAGCCGAGGGCCTCGATTAAGTTGGTTTTTCCCTGACCGTTGCGTCCCACGACCAGGTTGGGTCCTGGCAGGAACGGAACGTCGACCTGCGCGTAATTGCGGAAGTCGGTGAGTGACAAGTGTGTGACCCTCACGCCGGGTCAGTCCGCCTTCTTCACGGCGTGGCCGCCGAACTGATGACGCAGGGCGGCGACGGCCTTCATGGCGGGTGAGTCATCCTGTCGAGACACAAACCGCGCGAAAATCGACGCGCTGATCGTCGGCACAGGGACACCGTTGGCAATCGCTTCCTCGATCGTCCACCGGCCTTCGCCCGAATCCTCGACGTAGCCCTCGATGTCGGACAGGTCGGGATCTTCCTTGAGGGCGCTGACGAGAAGCTCCAGCATCCAGGAACGCACGACGGTTCCCCGCTGCCAGGCGGTGAAAACGGCCGGGACATCCGTCATCAGGTCGTCGCGTTTTTCCAGGAGTTCATACCCCTCGGCGTATGCCTGCATGAGCGCATATTCGATACCGTTGTGCACCATCTTCGCGTAGTGGCCGGCGCCGACGGCTCCCGCGTGAACGAAACCCTCTTCACGCGCGCCCTCCGGGCGCAGTGCGTCGAAGACAGGCATCGCCCGCTCGACCTGGTCCGCCGCGCCGCCGACCATCAGGCCGTATCCGTTCTTCAGTCCCCAGATTCCGCCCGACACGCCAGCATCGATGTAGTGCACACCGGTCTTCTCCAGGAGTGTGGCATGACGGAAGTCGTCGGTGAACCGTGAGTTGCCTCCCTCGATGACAAGATCGCCGGCGGCCAGCAGCCCCGAGAGTTCCCCGACCACCGAGTCTGTGACCTCGCCCGCCGGCACCATGATCCAGACGATCCGGGGTGCCGGAAGGGCCTGGATGAGCTCGGCGACGGATGCGACGTCGGTCAGGTCCGGATTGCGGTCGTACCCCGTGACCTCAATGCCGCCCGCGCGCATCCGGGTGCGCATGTTCGCACCCATCCTGCCCAGGCCGATGATGCCAATGTGCATTTCGTGTCCTTTGACGGGAACTCGAGCCTCAGCGCAGGAGGAGGTTCGGCTGCAACAGGTACTTGTAGCTGTCGGCTCCCGGCTGGTCGCGTGAGTTCTGACTGGTGATGAGAACCGGGCCCGGCTTGTTCGGGTTCTCGGTTCTGGTGAACGAAATGCGCACGAACTCCGAGTGCACCGCTCCCAGTCCGTCCAGCAGGAACTGCGGCTTCAGGGAGACGACGGTCTCGGTGCCGGAGAGGATGGCGTCGATCTTCTCCGAAGCCTGGGCCTGTTCGGAGCCGATGGCCTCCAGGGTCAATCCGTCGGCGGCGAAGGTGAAACGCAGGGCTGCCTCCCGCTCGAGGACGAGCTGCACCCGGCGGGTCGCTTCGATGAGCTCCGCGGTGTTGATCACGGCGTAGTTGTCGACGGTCTCGGGGAACAAACGCCGGACGGGCGGGAAATTACCCTTGATCAGCAACGACGTCACGGTCTTCTTCTCCGCCGTGAAGGCGATGAGCTCACGGTCGTCGGTGCTCGTGATCGCCACCGAGATGGTTCCGCTGTGCCCGAATGTCTTGCCGACCTCCTGCAGGGTGCGGGCGGGAACCAGGGCGGTGATTGTGCCCTGGGCCTCGTTTGAGCCGCGATCCCAGTCGATTTCGCGAACGGCAACCCGATAGCGGTCAGTGGCAACCATGCTCAGGCTGTTCTCGCTGATTTCGAGTTGTACGCCCGTGATCACGGGGGTCACGTCGTCACGGGATGCCGCGACGGCGACCTGCGCGACGGCCATGGAGAATTCTTCGGCCGGCACGAGCCCGGACTGGGCTCCCACCTGCGGAATGCTCGGATATTCCTCGACCGGCATGGACAAGAGTGTGAAGTTCGCGGAGCCGCAGCTGACCGAGATGCGGGACTCGTTGGTAGAGAACCGAACGGGGGCATTCGGCATCCGGCTGGCAATCTCGGCGAGGAGCCGGCCGGAGACGAGGACCTTGCCGGTTTCTTCGACATCGGCGGCGATTTCGGTCTGGGCGGAAACCTCGTAGTCGAACGAGGACAGGATCAGCCCGGTCTCCGTCGCTTCGATCAGAACTCCACTGAGGATCGGCAGGGTGGTGCGCTGGGGGAGAAGCTTGACCGCGAACGATACAGCTTCGCTGAAAACGTCCCGGTTGGCCTGGAATCTCACGAAGTTACTCCTGTCGAAGGCGGTGGGTGGCTCAATGCTAGTCGTCTTCCGGAGCGGGCCGGTGACCAGCAGCGCTGGGCAGTAAAGGTTGTCGGATGGAGAGATATAAGAATTCTTGTTAATGGTCTTAACCGCTGTGGAAACTGTGGATAACTCTGTGGACACAGCGTGATCACTGGGAACTACACGTTTGTAAGTTGTTAGCGGCCTGTGGGATTAAATGACAAGGAGTTGCGAGGTCCGGATCGGCCCGAGACGAGTTTTCACAGGCGACCGTCGAGTTTCAACAGATTGCGACCTGTTGTTGTCAGAGTTTCCACAGGGTTTTCCACAGGTAGAAAACTCTGGGTTTTTGTCAGTTACTTGTACCGGTGGTTCTGTTTGATGCGGTTCGTGAGCTCAGTGACCTGGTTGTAGATGGAACGGCGCTCCTTCATCAGCTCGCTGATCTTCTTGTTCGCGTACATCACCGTGGTGTGGTCGCGGTTGCCGAACAGCTGGCCAATCTTGGGCAGCGAGAGATTCGTGAGCTCCCGGCACAGGTACATGGCTATCTGCCGGGCAGTGGCGACGGCCTGGGACCGGGAAGAGCCGTAGAGGTCATCGACGGTGAGTTTGAAGTAGTCGGCCGTGTTGGTGATGATGTCGACCGGTGCGATGACGTTGTCCTCATCGAGGGTGATCAGGTCCTTGAGTACCGTCTGAACCAGGTCCATATCAACCGGTGTGCGGTTCAGGCTGGCGAACGCCGTGACGCGAATGAGTGTTCCTTCGAGTTCCCGGATGTTGGAGGACACCTTCGAGGCCATGAACTCGAGGATGTCGTCGGGAACCTGGAGCTTCTCGCTCTGGGCCTTCTTGCGGAGGATGGCGATGCGGGTCTCGAGGTCGGGAGCCTGGACATCCGTGATCAGACCCCACTCGAAGCGCGACCGCATCCGGTCTTCGAAACCGGTCAGGTGCTTGGGCGGCAGGTCGCTGGTGATGACCACCTGCTTGTTGTGGTCGTGCAGGGTGTTGAAGGTGTGGAAGAAGGCTTCCTGCGTCTCCGCCTTGCCCTGCAGGAACTGGATGTCGTCAATCATCAGGATGTCGATGTTGCGATAGCGCGACTGGAAGGCGGACCCGCGGTTGTTGGCAATCGAGTTGATGAAGTCGTTCGTGAATTCCTCGGAACTGACATACCGAACGCGGATGCCCGGATACAGACTCATGGCGTAGTGGCCGATGGCGTGCAGGAGATGGGTCTTGCCGAGGCCACTCGAGCCGTAGATGAAGAGCGGGTTGTACGCCTTCGCGGGAGCCTCGGCCACAGCGACGGCTGCCGCATGGGCGAATCGATTGGACTGGCCGATCACGAAGTTGTCGAAGCTGTACTTGTTGTTGAGACGTGTGTCGTGGGGGCGCTCGGGCGAGGTGGTCTCAAAGACCGACAACGGCGCGGCCGGTGTTTCGGCGATCGGGCGAGTGGGGGAGTCGAGCTGCGGCGGTTGCTGGGGACGCAACGATTCCTGTTCGAGTTCGGGATTGACCACCACGTAGAAACTTGATACCGCGCTGGCTTCGTCGAGCTGGCCCATCGCCATCAGCAGCGGAACGCGCATGCGCTGGTTCAGCATGCTCGCCGTGAATTCGTTGGGCACCTCCAGGTAGAAGGTTCCGGCCGCAATTCCCTTGGGTTCGACCAGGGTAAGAAAGCCGTAGAGCATCGGTGTGATGCTGTCGTCGGACTCCAGAGTGGTCAGCACCGACCGCCAGGTGTCCGTTATGGGCTGTTCTCCGTCTGCCATGATTGCCTAATCTCTGAAATTCCGACTGGGCCGGAAGCCGCTGGGTTGGTGCCGCGCTCTGGACATCGATTTAATCGCCGAACAAAGCATCCACAAAGTTATCCACCGCCTGTGTGTAAATCCGGTCGAATTCACAGGTTTCCTGCCCAAACCTGTGGATAACTTGTCCTCACGGTAGTCACTCGCCGATAGTCAGTCCAAATTAGCCACGATCCCGCCGCGTGTCACTCCGACGATTAGCGGAATTCTTGTGCAGAATCGGTCGTTTGGGCTTGCTGGGTTTGACCAGAACAGGGTGAGGCCGTAGTTTTAGTAGGTTGACCCCAGCCCGAGGGCTAGCTACTTCTTTCCCGGCCATTGTCCTGGCCTGCGGATATCCAACACGTGGAGATTGAGCAATGAGCAAGAGAACGTTCCAGCCGAACAACCGTCGTCGCGCGAAGGTGCACGGCTTCCGTTTGCGTATGCGCACCCGCGCCGGCCGCGCAATCCTCGGTGCCCGCCGTCGCAAGGGTCGCACCGAACTCTCCGCTTAGGCTCCGATGCTCGCCGGGGCCAATCGCATCACGAGCGGGAGCGACTACAAAGCCGTTGTTCGACGGGGTTTGCGCTACGTCGCACCCCATACGGTTACGTATGTTCGCAAGAGCCGTGAAGATTCCCCGGCGCGTTTTGGTTTCATCGTCGCAAAGAATGTGGGTGGCGCAGTGAGCCGCAATCGCGTTCGTCGGCGGCTGAAGGCCGCGAGCTACGAGATCCTGACGTCGGTCCGACCGGGAACGGATGTCGTGGTGCGTGCTTTGCCCTCGGCGTTGGACACGAGCTGGCCCGCGCTCAAGGCCGAACTCTCCGATGCGCTCGTCAAGGGCGGCGCCCGGTAGATGGCCGTGAACAGGGTGATTGCGACGATTGTGCTGTTCCCCCGCAACGTGGGGGTTCTCCTCCTGCGTGCGTACCGCGCTGTGATTTCCCCGCTCTATGGGGACGTCTGCCGGTACTACCCCTCGTGCTCGGCGTACACCCTGGGCGCGGTCCAGGAACACGGCCTCGTGATCGGATCTGCCCTCGGCGCGAGGCGTCTCGCCCGGTGTCATCCGTGGGCCGAAGGCGGAGTGGATGATGTCCCGCTCAAGCGCACACGCCGCTACCGAGTGACATCCTTTGGATTTGTTGTCGCACCAAGCCACGGAAAGGGCTGACCCGAAGTATGGACCTCCTAGGAATCATCCTCTGGCCACTGAAGTGGGCGGTGGAGCTGCTTCTTGTCGCTTTCCACTGGCTGTTCTCCAACATGGGCCTCGGCTACAACGACGGAATCACCTGGGTGCTGTCCATCGTCGGCCTCGTCATCGTCGTCCGAGCCGCCCTCATCCCGATCTTCGTCAGGCAGATCAAGAGCCAGCGCAAGATGCTCGAGGTTGCGCCGCAGCTCAAGAAGATCCAGGACAAGTACAAGGGAAAGAAGGACCAGTTCTCCCGCGAGTCCATGTCCCGCGAGACCATGGAGCTGTACAAGCGCACCGGAACGAATCCGCTGAGCTCCTGCCTGCCCCTGCTGCTGCAGATGCCCATCTTCTTCGCCCTGTTCTCCGTGCTCAACGATGCCCAGCACCTCAAGGCCGGTGTCGGACCGCTCGACGTCGATCGGGCGCAGAGCTTCGGCAACGCATCCCTGTTCGGACAGGCCCCGCTGAGTGAGTCGTTCGCCAGCCAGTGGACCCTCATGATGGCCGGTAACCCGTACAGCGTCGCCGTCATGGTCATCGCGGCCGTCATGGTCGTGCTGATGACCGCCTCGCAGTTCATCACCCAGCTGCAGATCGTCTCGAAGAACATGTCGCCGGAGACCAAGGCGAGCCCGATGTTCAAGCAGCAGCGCATCATGCTGTACCTGCTCCCCCTCGTCTTCGCCTTCTCGGGCGTCGCGTTCCCCCTCGGCGTCATGTTCTACTGGCTCACCTCCAACATTTGGACGATGGTTCAGCAGTTCATCGTGATCCGCAACATGCCCACCCCCGGAAGCGAGGCGGCCAAGGCCCGCGAGGAACGCCTGGCCCGCAAGGGAAAGCTTGTGGCGAAAGACGGCGACATCATCATCGTCGAGGAACCGAAGAAGCCCGCGCAGCGCCAGCAGCCGGTCGGCAAGAACCGTTCAAAAAAGCAACCCGGCCCGAAGAAGTAGACGAGAGACCGACGTGACTGACGTGACTGAAACCGACGCGACCGTGCCCGACACCGCAGCAGATTCCACCGTGCCCGAGACGCCCGTGAGCCCCGAGGGCGGCGCAGCCCACGGCGACGACTCCCCCACTGTCGACCAGCTCGAGCAGGAGGGCGACATCGCCGCGGATTACATTGAGGAGTTCCTCGACATCTGCGACCTGGACGGCGATATCGACATCGATGCCCGCAACGGCCGCGCCTATGTGTCGGTCAACGCCGCCGACGGAGACACGCTGCGCGTGCTGTCGAAGCCGGACACGGTCAACGCGCTCCAGGAGCTCACGCGCCTGGCCGTGCAGAACAAGACCGGCTCCTTCTCGCGCCTGATCCTGGACATCGGCGGGTCCCGTGAGGCACGCCAGGCCGAGCTGTCTGCGCTGGTCGGTCGCGCGATCGAACGTATCGAGGCCGGCGCCGCCGACGCGGCCCTGCCCCCCATGTCGTCGTATGAGCGCAAGCTCGTGCACGACCTGGTCTCGGAACGCGGTTTCGTATCCGAGTCCAATGGCGAGGGCCGCGACCGCCACACGGTCATCTCCCGCGCCTGATCGAACGCGACACGATGACGGAACAACTCGAGCACGAACCTGCCGCCGCAGCGGGACTCTTCGGGGAGAGAATTGGGATCGCACGTGCGTTCGCGCACAATTTGGCTGATCAGGGCGAGATTCGTGGATTGATCGGGCCGCTGGAACTTCCTCGTCTGTGGAGCCGGCACATCCTGAATTGTGCGATCGTGGCCCCCCTGCTGCGGCCGGGCGTTGTCGGCGATGTCGGGTCGGGTGCGGGGTTGCCTGGCCTGGTGCTGGCGATTGCACGTCCCGATGTCTCGTTCGTGCTGATCGAACCGATGGAGCGCCGGGTTGCCTGGCTGAACGACCAGGTGGACGAACTTGGCCTCGAGAACACGACCGTGCTGCGGGCGAGGGCCGAGGATGTGCGCCTCGAGCAGCCGCTGGATCAGGTGACCGCTCGGGCCGTGAGCGCATTCCGGACCCTCATCCCCCTCACCGCTCCCCTGCTTCGGCCCGGCGGTGAGATGGTGCTCATGAAGGGCGCCGGCGCACAAGCGGAGGTCGACTCGGCGGCCAAGGCGATTCGCAAGTACCGGCTGAGCAATGTTGAGGTGATTACGCTCGGTGAGGGCGTGCTGGACGAGGTCACGAGGGTCATACGGGCTACAGTGGATTAGTCCCAGGTACCGCCACTCGCCCTCAGTGAGAGTCGGACCGAGGTTCCCTTTCGGGTGGCTCATCAACCGTCGAACGTAAAGGTTTCACGTGAAACATCCTGGTGAAGACCAGCAAGTCAGCAGCCCAGCGGGATTCGACACGCCGCTCGCTCGTGAGATTTCGGACCTGACCCGCCGACGCCAGGCGCTCGCCTCCGAACGCCTCCCCCAGCCCGAGAAAACACGGGTTCTGACGGTGTCGAACCAGAAGGGCGGGGTGGGTAAGACGACCACCGCGGTCAATCTCGCCGCCGCGCTGGCGAGGCAGGGCGCCCGGGTACTCGTGATCGACCTGGACCCGCAGGGCAACGCCTCAACGGCGCTCGGAGTCGAGCATCGGGCCGAAACCCGCAGCGTGTACGACGTCATCATCAACGACATGCCGCTCGCCGATGTCGTTCAGAAGAGCCCGGAATTCGGTGCGCTGTTCTGCGTTCCGGCGACGATTCACCTGGCTGGAGCGGAAATCGAACTGGTTTCGCTGGTTGCGCGCGAACAGCGGCTTCGACGCGCACTGGATCTGCACCTGCGCGAAATGACGGATCCGTATCACTATGTGTTCATCGACTGTCCCCCGTCGCTTGGCCTGCTCACAATCAATGCCTTCGTCGCTGCCCGGGAAGTTCTGATCCCGATCCAGTGTGAGTACTACGCGCTCGAGGGCCTAAGCCAGCTTCTCAAGAACATCGAACTCATCGAGAAGCACCTCAATCCCGACCTCGCGGTCTCAACGATCCTGCTCACGATGTACGACAGCCGAACGAACCTGGCCAACCAGGTGGCCCAGGATGTGCGCGACCACTTCCCGGATCAGGTGCTGGATACCCTGATTCCGCGTTCCGTGCGGGTGTCCGAGGCTCCCAGCTACGGGCAGAGTGTGATCAGTTACGATTTGAACTCCGCAGGATCGCTTTCCTACCTCGAAGCAGCGGCAGAAATCGCCCGGCGGGGCGCCCCAGAAACAGGAGCATAGCAATAATGGCGAAACGGACTGGCCTCGGCCGCGGCATTGGCGCATTGATTCCGGTTCAGGACCCGGCTCGGCTCTCCCGCCCGGTGGACGTCTTCTTCCCCTACGCGGAAGGGCAGGACCCCGACAAGGCGCCGGCCGCGGACGTGGCGGATGAACCGGAGGATCTCCTCCCCGTGCCCGGGGCCCGGCTCGCGCACCTCGACCCGGCCGATATCGTTCCGAACGCGGTTCAGCCCCGCACCGTCTTCGACGAGAGCGACCTGTCGGAACTGATCCACAGCATCCGCGAAGTCGGCGTCTTGCAGCCGATCGTGGTGCGACCGCTCCTGGAACAGCCGGGCAAGTACGAATTGGTTATGGGCGAACGTCGCCTGCGGGCGAGCAAGGCGATCGGGCTGTCGAGCATTCCCGCCGTTGTTCGTGAGACCGCGGATGTCGACATGCTCCGCGACGCCCTGCTCGAGAACCTGCACCGCGCACAGCTCAACCCGCTCGAAGAGGCGTCGGCGTACCAGCAACTGCTGGCCGACTTCGGCATCACGCAGGAGGAGCTCGCGACGCGGATTGGTCGGTCTCGGCCGCAAATCACGAATACCCTGCGTCTGCTGAAACTTCCGGAACCGGTGCAGCTTCGGGTGGCCGCGGGTGTGCTCAGTGCCGGCCACGCGCGGGCGATCCTGTCCGTGGGAGACCACCAGGGGATGTTGCGCCTCGCCGACAAGATCGTCAACGAAGACCTCTCGGTTCGCGCGGCCGAGGCGGCCGCGACCGCGGTGCCCAAGGCGGCGTCGACGCGCCCCGCGCCGGGGAAGCGGCAGGGTCACCTAGACGAGATCGCGGAACGCCTCGGCGACCGCCTCGACACGCGTGTGAAGATCAACTTGGGAGCAAGAAAAGGCCAGATCACAGTGGATTTCGCTACGATCGGTGACCTCAACCGCATCCTCGTCGTCCTGGGCGAGCCCGGCTTCGGAGCGAACTAGCTTTCGACCCGCAGGATCGTTCCTGACGCGGTGAAAACCGCCAAATTCACCTCAGTTCTGCGCCGGATCTGCGACCAGAAGCTGGCGTTGGGGCCGCCGATGATCGCCTCGGGCCGAGTCCGGCACGCAGGCTGAGGCCGCATGTTTCACGTGAAACATCTTCGCTGCCGGCCGTTTCAGCGGTGCTGCTTGCGGGCTGCTTGCTGTGTTTCTCGTGGCGCAGCCAGCCGGAGGTCCGCGTTCCCCTATCTGCCGTATGGGGACGCGCGGGATGATTCGCCCACGGCGGGCGAAGGGACTTCACGAGCACGCCAGCGTGTCGGTAGTTTTGATCCTTTGGGCGGTCCCCGTTATGGGGGAGTGTACGTTTCACGTGAAACATCAGCACCCCCGACGACATCTGTGGTCTTCGGCGGGTCCAAGCGGCCCAGGCGGACCCAAATCGGTGAGACTTCGGCGCAGGGACGGAACCCCATGAACTCTCCCCTGCTGGTGCGATCATGACCACCTTGTGTAGGTTCGCGCTTCCGTCGGAGAGTGTTTCCCACGGCAGTAATCCGCGCACGAGTTCCATCAGGCCCGGGTCTCTTACGCGCACCGTGCCGCACGTTTCACGTGAAACATGCCCGATAGCGAGTGGTTCCGGGGCGGAGCGTGCCCTTGCAAGCCTGAATCTTTCCCCAACGCCGCCCGGGCGTGCCCCGATGTGACGCCGATTTCCCGCAGTGGAGGCCATCCTGAGGGCCGACTTTCCCTGTGTGTGCCGTATTGACGGGGATGGGTTCCATGAGTGCCCAGCAATGTTTCACGTGAAACATGCCCTCTGCGCGGCCGAGAGTTGCGGCCATTCCGCTGCACCCAGTAAGTCTTACAGAAAACATGCGAGTCGGTTCGCGCGTGCCAACTTAGGCTCCAGGCGTGCACGCACCGCTGTCGTGGTGAGGCTCCTTTCCGGAGAGAGAGCCGAACTTTGCAGATCGGCCCCGAAAATGCCCCGCCTGAAGGCGTTGTGGGGCAACGTTCCAAGAATGCAGCCCCAAAGACCATGGGGTTTCACGTGAAACATTGCCCCTGCTTGTCTCGGGACAGGTCTCGCGGGAACAGGTGGGTGCCCCCGGGTGGCGATATCAGGAGATTCGTGGGAGCTTGGTCATCCAGGGGCGCAGCCCCGGCCGACCAGACCACTATCCCCAGAAATCGATTCGTCTCGCGTCGAACGTTTACGCTGGGTTGATCCAGCTAAGGGCCGCTTGCGGTGAACCAGCAGTGTTTCACGTGAAACATGACGAATCCGGACGCCACGAGTGGTCCCTGGCGCCCGGAACGTGTGGCCAACTCAGGAGATCCGTAGATTTTCGAGGGTCCGACCGGACTGCTCCGGCTGTCGCCGGCGGAATTTCCTGAGTTAGCCCCACGCTGGCGCTCTACGCGGGACTGACAGCGGAACAGGTGGGCAGAACGGGGCGCGGGTGGGCAGAACGGGGTGCGGGTGGGCTGAACGGGGTGCGGGTGGGCTGAACGGGTGGCGGATGGACCTTGTCTGGTGTGACAAGGCGATGTGCCGTGGGCAAGCAGAGAAACACGTTGCGTTCGGCGTCCTGGGCGCCGGGAAAGAGTGACACTGAGGCACGCGATATCCCCGTACGGGAACCGGGGGAGAGGTCAACTCAGGAGGTCCGGGGCCCGCAGGTGGTTTTCGCGCACTGGTTCGGCCCGCGTGGCCGGAATCTGCTGAGCGGGCCCCGGATGAACTCGGCCGTCGCCGGAGGACGCGTGCGTCGATCGGAGATTCGTGCACCGCATTCCGATTTCCCGGGATGCCGGCCCGATAGCACTCGTCCTGCGGCGCTGCTGCTGCTGTTGCTACGGAAGAAGCTGCTGCTGTCGCAAAGCAAGAACATGACCGGATATGCCATTTGATCAGCAATTTTCTATAGACGAGCTAGTGTGTCAGCGCGCGTCGATTACGCGGTTTGTTTGAGCTGACACACCGGGCAGTCGGGCGACGCCGGGAGTGTTTCACGTGAAACATCGACCGCACCCGCACCCGGAGCACCACCGGGGCCCAGGTCGCACAAACAGTTCCCGGGCCTGCGGCGCCCCGGGGGAGGGGTTCTCCCTCGACGGATCCGGGACGGAAGAAAAAAATCAGGCTTCGGCGACAGCCGCCCGGGCGAGCGCCGCGTAGACCGCGCCGAGCGACTCGCCCGATGCCTCGATCGCCTGCGGGACCAGCGACGTCTCGGTCAGCCCGGGCAGAACATTGGCCTCCAGGAACCACGGCGTCCCCGCCGCGTCGACGATGAGGTCGATCCGGGACAGGTGGCGGAGGCCCAGGAGCGAATGGATCGCAACCGCAGTCGACTCGACAGCCGCAAGGACGGTCGGGTCCATGCGAGCGGGAGCGTAGAACAGGGTCTCGCCGGCGTTGTAGCGCGCCTCGAAGCTGTACACCCCGCTCAGGGGAACAATCTCGACCGCGGGGAGGGCGATGGGGCCCTCGCCCTTGTCGATAACCGTCACCGAAACCTCCGTGCCGGAGATGCGGGACTCGACCAGGGCGACATCGGCGTAGGCATAGGCGTCCACCATCGCGCGCGGCAGTCCGGCCGCGGCGGTGACGATAGTCACCCCCTGCGCGGACCCGCCCTGAGCCGGCTTGACCACGAGGGGCGCGGGCAGGGCGGCGAGCAGCCGTTCGAGAACACTCGTCGCGCCGAGGTCGCGGAAGGTCTCCTTCGAGAGGGCGACGGATGCCGGCGTCGCGTAACCGGCCCGGCGCACGAGTACCTTCGCCGTGGGCTTGGACCAGGCCAGGGCGGCCGCTTCGCCGCGCGCGCCGACGTGGGGGATACCCGTGGTCTCGATCAACGCGAGGAGCGCACCGTCTTCACCGGTCGCCCCGTGCAGCGTTGGCCAGATGACATCCGGGTTGCGATCGACGAGTTCGGAGAGCAGCCCGGCGTGCGGGTCGATCACCGTGACGTCGTGGCCCGCTCCGGTCAGGGCATCGGCCAGGCGGCGTCCCGAGCGAAGGGACACCTCACGTTCGTGCGAGATCCCGCCCGCCAGCACAACGATGTCGAGGGGTACGAATTCGGTCATGATCAGGGAGTTTCCTTGCTCTAACTGAGGCGGACGAGATCAGGAGGCGTCGGGCGGCGGGGAGCCGAAGCGCGAATCGGCGCTGGGGGCATGCAGTGAGCCGGTTCCGGCGAAGGTGTCGAGCAGGTCCAGTTCGTCCCGGATGACCGTGGCCAGCCTGCGCACACCGAGCCGGATCTGATCCGGGGTCGGGTAACAGAACGACAGGCGCATGTTCCGGCGCCCATCGCCGTTCGCGAAGAAGGCGGTCCCCGGCGTATAGGCCACGAGCTCGGTGACCGCTCGGGGAAGCATTGCCTTCGAGTCGAGCTCATCGGGCAGCGTGACCCAGACATAGAAGCCGCCGTTGGGGTTCGTCCAGGTCAGCTCCGGGAGGTATTCCTCCAGGGCGCCGACCAGGGCGTTCTTGCGCTCACGGTACACGTCGCGGAACGTGTTGATCTGACCCTTCCAATCGGCGGTGGACAGATACTCGGAGATCACGGACTGGGTAAACGAACTGGGCGACAACACGGCGGCCTCGTTCGCGAGCACGAGCTTCTCCCGGATGGCGTGCGGAGCGAGCGCCCAGCCGACGCGGAAGCCCGGTGCCAGGGTCTTGGAGAAGGTGCCCAGGTACACGACGCCGTCCTCTTCGACCGAGCGCATGGCATCCGGCGCGGGGCGGTCGAAGTACAACAATCCGTAGGGGTTGTCTTCCAGCACGAGGATGTCATTCTGCCTGGCGATCTCGAGCACCTCGAGGCGCCGCTCCCAGCTCAGAGTCACGCCGGCCGGGTTATGGAAACTCGGGATCGTGTACAGGAACTTGATCCTCTTCCCGGCGGACTTCAGCCGGGCAATGTGCTCGCGCAGCGCTTCCGGGATGAGACCGTTCTCGTCCATCGGGACGTGCTCGACCTCGGCCTGGTAGGACTTGAAGATGACGAGGGCCGTGACGTAGCTTGGCCCCTCGGAGAGGACAACGTCCCCCGGGTCGAGAAAGAGCTTGCTGACGAGTTCCAGCGCGTGCTGCGATCCGGTCGTCACAACGACATCGTCGGCGTTGGCCCGGATGCCTTCGAGCGCCATCACGTCGAGGATCTGCTCGCGCAGCAGGGGAATGCCCTGCCCCGAGCCGTACTGCAACGCCGCGGCGCCGCGCTCGCGCATGACACGTTCCATGGCGTCGATCACGAGGTTCTGCGGCAGGGCGGCCACGTACGGCATGCCGCCGGCCAGCGAGACGACCTCGGGGCGGGATGCCACGGCGAACAGGGCGCGCACCTCCGAGGCGCGCAATCCAGCGGCCCGGTCCGCGTAGTGGTGATACCACGGGTCGAGGTTGTTGCCGGCCTGGGAGGAGCCCTGTTCTGTCACGTCACGTCCGATCTGGTGTGCTCTTCATCGTATGGGGTCTTCTGCGGCGCCCTCGAAGTGTGTCCCGGCCGGGAGCACAAGAAAAGACCCGCCCGGCGTGAGCCGGACGGGTCTTCGTTCCTCAGGAACCAGCCGGTCGGCTACGCGAGGTAGGCGGCCAGGTCGGCTTCGAGGGCAGGCTTCGGCTTGGCGCCGATGACGGTCTTGACGACCTCGCCCTTCTGGAACACCTTCATCGCGGGGATGGAGGTGATCTGGTACTTCGCGGCCAGGCCCGGGTTGTCATCGACGTTCAGCTTGACGATGTCGAGCTTGTCGGCGTGCTCATGCGCGATCTGGTCCAGGATCGGGCTGACGGCGCGACAGGGGCCACACCACTCCGCCCAGAAGTCCACCAGAACGGTCTTCTCGTTTTTGATGACTTCCTGGTCGAAGGTTGCCTCTGTAACGGCACGTGCAGTCATGTCATTCTCCTTAGTTGGTAACGCTTGCAAGTTCGGTTTCGCCGGCCTTCGCCAGCAGATCCTCGGGAAGAGTGGAGAGGTAGTGCTCGGCGTCGAGCGCGGAGACACAACCGGATGCCGCGGCCGTCACGGCCTGGCGATAGGTGGGGTCGACCACGTCGCCGGCGGCGAAGACACCGGCCTGGCTGGTCTTGGACGAGCGGCCGCCGACGGAGATGGTGCCCTCGGGGGTGAGGTCCAGCTGGCCGTGCACGAGGTGCGTGCGCGGGTCGTTGCCAATGGCCACGAACAGCCCATCCAGTTCGAGGGTGCTCTCCGTGCCTGAGACGGTGTCGCGCAACTGGACGCCTTCAACGGCATCCGCGCCCAGGATGCCGACGACCTCGGAGTTCCAGATGAACTCGATCTTGTCGTTGGCGAAAGCGCGATCCTGCATGATCTTGGAAGCGCGCAGGGTGTCTTTTCGGTGAATGACATAGACCTTGCTGGCGAACCGAGTGAGGAAGGTCGCTTCTTCCATCGCCGAGTCCCCGCCGCCGACAACGGCGATGGTCTTGGCCTTGAAGAAGAAACCGTCGCACGTGGCGCACCAGGAGACTCCGTGGCCCGACAGTCGCTCTTCGTCGTCCAGGCCCAGCTTTCGGTACGCCGAGCCGGTGGCGACGATGACGGCCAGAGCCTCGTGCGTCTCGCCCGAGCCGAGGGTGACGGTCTTGATCGGGCCGGTGAGGTCAACGGCGGTGACGTCGTCGTAGACAACTTCGGTGCCGAACCGCTCGGCCTGCTCCTGCATCTTCGTCATGAGTTCCGGGCCCTGCACGCCATCGGTGAATCCGGGGAAGTTCTCGACGTCCGTCGTGTTCATCAGCTCGCCGCCGGCCTCGACCGAGCTGGCAATCAGCAGGGGCTTGAGGTTGGCCCGTGCGGCGTAAATGGCGGCCGTGTAGCCGGCGGGGCCGGAACCGATGATGATGATCTGGCGCACGCGTGCACACTCCTTGAATTCTGGGGGAAAGCCGGTAGAAGGCGATCGGGAACGTCGCTCACTGCCCGGTACAACACATCCTAATCGGATGCTATTCCGCGCCTTCCCCTCGGCGGGCGGGCGCACAGGAGGTTCGGAGGGGGCTCCCGCCGATTTGGTCTAGCGCCGGAGGCGGGCACGCAGCGGGACGATGACGGAGCGGAGTTCGGCACTGCGCATCAGCAGCAGCATCCCGAAGTAGGCCGCCGACATGACCACTCCGATGAGGAGCATCGACAGGATCGCCGGGATCCGGCCGGAGACGGCGAAGCCGCCCTCCCGGGCGCCGCCGAGTATCCAGAGCAGGGCCAGGCCGAGCGCGAGCGGCAGCAGCACGGCGACGAGGTATTTGGCCAGGCTGCCCAGGATGCGGCGTCCATCGATCCCCCCGAGGCGGCGATGCAGGAGCAGGGCAGCCAGCCCGGTCTGTGCGATGCCCGAGACCGTCACGACGAGTGCGATGCCGACCGCGATCCACTCCTTCGGCAGCAGCGTGCACCCCAGCACCCCGGCCACGATGAGCACGACCTGGAACAGCGTGAAGAAGAACGGCGTGCGCGTGTCGCCCAGGGCGTAGAACGTGCGCTGGAGCACGAACAGGATGCAGAAGGCCACGAGGCCGAGAATGAAGGCGACAATCACGTTGCCGATGCCCTGCACCTGCTCGAACGGACGGACGAAGACGGCTGCGAACGGATAGGCGCAGACCGCGATCACGGCCGACGCGAGCACGATCAAGAGCGTCGTTCCGCGGATGGCGGACGAGGCATCCGTGCGCACCAGGTCGTACATGCCCCGCGAGGCATGTTCACTCATCCGGGTGAAGTACGCGGTGGCAACCGAGACGGTGATCACCGAATGCGGGAGCATGAAAATGAGCCAGGCCGTGGCGAGCACGAAGACGGATGCCTTGCCGGTGGCCACGAGGGCGACCTGCGTTTCGACGATCCCGGCGGCCGTACTCAGGATCAGCATTCCGAAGGTCCAGCCGGCCATCTTGCCTGCCGTGCCGAGACCGACTCCGCGGAAGTGGAAGTCCGGACGGTAGCGCAGCCCTGCTCGCCGCCAGAAGTAGAACAGTACGACCGCCTGCGCCACGACGCCGAGGGTGGCGCTGCCCGCGAGGAGGGCGATCATCTCTGGGCTGAAGGCGCCGGCGGGTCGCTGGCCGTTCGGGTCTGCGCCGAAGAGGAGACCGAAGATGACCAGGCCCGCGATGGCGACGATGTTGTTGAGCACCGGGACCCAGGTGGATGGACCGAACGACTTGCGAGCATTCAGCACCTCGCCCAGCAGCGTATACAGCCCGTAGAAGAAGATCTGGGGGAGGCACCAGTAAGCGAACGCGATTGCGAGGCCGAGCTGGTCGCCCTTCAGGGGGAGCCCGATGAACCCCGTGATGGCCGGGGCCAGCAGGGTGGCCAGGATCGTCGTCGCGCCGAGAATGAGCAGGGCCACGGTCAGGAGCTTGTTGATGTAGGCGGCGCCGCCGTCGGCGTTCAGGCTCGCTCGGACGATCTGCGGCACGAGTACCGCGGTGAGGATGCCGCCCGCGACGATGACGTAGACGGTGTTGGGCAGCTGGTTCGCGAGGGCGAAGGCGTCGGCGCCGTTGCCGATCGCACCGATCATCCCGGCGAGAACGATCAGTTTCACGAAGCCCAGAACCCGGGAAACGATCGTGCCCGAGGCGAGGAGGGCACTCGCCCGGCCGATTCCGCCGGTATCGGCGGTGTCGGCGGCGCTAACCACGCGGCTCCGCGGCGGGTGTGGTGACGTCATCGGTCGCCGCCCCCGTCCCTGTTCCGGTCCCGGCGACAGGCTCGGTCCCGGCGCCCGCGGAGGCCGCGCCTTCACGGCGGCGGCGCAGGATGTTGCGCCAGACGCCGAAACCGAAGAACAGCACGACGATGGCGGCGAAGATCAGGGCGCCCAGGCCCTCCCAGTCGGCGTGCACGCTCACCGCGATCTCCGCCGGACGGTCGATCCGCGTGCCGGCCGGTGTGTAGAGCGAGACGCGAAGCGTCACGTCTCCGTTGCCGACCGCGGCCGTCACCGGCACCTTCACGGTGCGCGCCGACTCGGCGTCAATGGTCGCCTCGACGTCATTCCCGACGACGAGACGGCCGTTGGAGGGCACGACCTGCACCCTGACGCTCACGGCCTGGCCGAGGGCGTTGCTCAAGGTGACCGGAATGTCCACCTTGCTGCCCACGACGTTGATCGGGCCCTTGGTGGTCACGGTGACGGACCTCAGCAGGGCGCCGGACGCGGCGGAACTCGCCGCGGTCGCCTGCTGCCAGGCTGCGGGATCGTCGGCCCACGACGCGGACAGCAGCGCCAGGAGTTCGAGCCGGTGTGCGCCCGTGACGCGCACGGGGTCCTCGAGGGCGGTGGCGAAGGCGCCGACCTCGGCCTCACGTCGAAGGAGCTGACGGCCCTGGTCCACCCGGGCTGCCGATTCCGCCTGGGCCTGGAAGGCCACGGTGGCGGCCTGCGGGGCGGAACGCGCTTCCCTCAGCGTGGCGGGGGTCTGCCACGGGAGGGCAGCGAGGGCGTCGAGGGTCTCGCCGAGCCGGTTGGGACTCGCCGGCCAGCCCCGGTCAAAGGTGGCGAGGAGGATGCGCGCGGTGCCCGGACGTTCCGCCGACACCACCGCCAATTGCGACGACGCCTCCGCCACCGCCTCGTGCCACTCGTCGTCGGTGGTTGCGCGCGCGGCCGTCCGCAACGCCCGGGAGATGGCGTCGTCGGTGGCGAGGCCCCGCCCGCTGCCGAGGGAGAGCACGGTGTTGGGCGTGGGGTCGTCCGCCGACTGGGTGACATTGCTGCCGCTGAGGATCGTCGTGGTGAGGCCGCTGGCGGCGAAGACGTCGAGATCGTTCTTCGCCACGACGCCGGCCGCCGGCCAGCCGATATCCGTCATCGTGTAGTCCCAGTCGAGCAGCCCCGCGCTCGTGGGTGGCGTCACCTCGCCCGGGGTCGGGGACGGCGAAGGAGTGGTCGCTTGACCGGGAGTCGGCGCGATGGTGCCGGGCGTCGGCTGGGGCGTGGCCGGGGCCTCGGTGAAGAGTTCGGGGTCGATGAGCCACTCGAACGAAATCGGGGAGAGCACCGTTTTCGAGCCGGCCTGGGCCTGCAGGGCGATGTCGGCGTCTGCATAGCTGAGAGGGAATATATCGTTCGTGGCCGCGGAGAGGCGGGAAAGCCACTCGGTTGCGCTCGGCGGCGCGGAGCTGCCCAGGATGCGGATCGACGCGATGATCATCGGATCGATCGCGATGGCAACGGGGCGGTCGATCACGCCGTCGAGCTGGCGTGAGAGCAGACCGGACTCCTGCGTGTACGTCTCCAGCTCCTCGGCCGGGATCAGGCCCGCCGATGACTGCGGGGCCGTGATCGGCATCGCAACGGCCAGCTTCACCGGGGTGACCGGGTCGCCGGAGTACCAGACGAAGGTGCCGCGTCCCTGCGCCAGCACCTCCCCGTCTGCCGTCAGGGTTGCCGCGATCCCGCGGGCTCCCCACGCATTCGCGGCACCGAGGCCGATGGCGTCGGCGGGCACGCTCAGCTTGACGCTCGCCGTGCTGCCGGGCTGGATGGTCGTCGTCGGGTGGCTCAGCATCCGGTCGCCCGGATCGCCGATGTCCTTGGGCTTCAGCCAGGAGTCCAGCGCGGACCGCGAAGTCAGCGCGCGCTTGGCCAGGTAGAGCTTGATGGTGCCGGCCGGAATTGAGTCTGCTGTGCTGTTTGTGATGCGCACCGTGACCGGAAGCGGCTGGCCGGGGCGCAGGATCGGCGACCCGGTGGGAAACACGTCGATGCTCACCGTGTCGGGCGGGGTCGCGGCCGCGTGGGCCGCGGAGGAGCCGGGGAACGTGCCGGCGAACCCGGTGAGGGCGAGGAGGAGGGTGACGAGCAGCACCGAAAGCGGCATCCGCAGTCGCGAGGTCAGGCTGCGCACGACCCCCGGGTGCACAGGCCGACGCGCGCGCTTAGTCCCGGCCTCCATAGAGGCGATTCTACGGCGTGCTTGCCGGGAGAAGCCTCCGCCGGGCAGCCAGTCGCTCCCCCCAGCAACTAACATGGGGAGATGCAGAGCGTCGCGGCAGCCCTCGCGCGGCTGGGCGACCTGGCTGCCTCCCCCACGGTGTCCCGACTGGCGAACGCATTCGCCGCCGCGGGGCACGAGCTTGCCCTCGTCGGCGGACCGGTGCGCGACGCCTTCCTCGATCGAGTCACCAACGACCTCGACTTCACGACGGATGCCTCTCCGGACCAGATCCTGAAGATCGTGAAGCCCCTCGCCGACGCGCATTGGGACATCGGTCGTGCGTTCGGCACCATCGGGGCAAAGGTCGGCGACGACACGGTCGAGATCACGACCTATCGCGCCGACAGCTACAACGGGCAGACGCGGCGGCCGGACGTGGTCTTCGGCGCGAGCCTCGAAGACGACCTCGTGCGGCGCGACTTCACCGTGAACGCGCTCGCCCTGCGGCTGCCCGAGGTGAAACTCGTCGACCCCTCCGGCGGCATCGACGACATGCTCGCCGGGATCCTGCGCACCCCCGCCGCGCCGGAGGTGTCTTTCGGTGACGACCCGCTGCGAATGATGCGGGCCGCCCGGTTCAGCGCTCAGCTCGGGTTCACCCTCGACCCGGACACCAGGGCCGCGATGACGGCCATGGCGGACAGCATCCGGATCATTTCGGCCGAGCGCGTGGGCGAGGAGCTGTCGAAGCTGCTGAAAGCGGACCGTCCGCGGTCCGGGATCGAAATCCTGGTGGAATCCGGGCTGGCCGAGATCGTGCTGCCCGAGATTCCGGCCCTCCGGCTCGAGGTCGACGAACACCACCACCACAAGGATGTCTACCAGCACACGTTGACCGTGCTGGAGCAGGCCATCGATTACGAACGGGAGCGCGGCAACCTGCCCGCGCCCGACCTGGTCGTGCGCCTGGCCGCCCTGCTTCATGACATCGGCAAGCCGGCCACGCGGCGGCTCGAGCCGGGCGGGGTGGTCAGTTTCTACCACCACGACGTGGTCGGTTCGAAGCTGGCGAAGAAGCGCCTGCGTGCCCTGCGTTTCGACAATGAGACGATCAACGCCGTGGGGCGGCTGGTCGAACTCCACCTGCGTTTCTTCGGCTACACCGAGGGCGCCTGGACCGACTCGGCCGTGCGCCGCTACGTGCGCGACGCCGGCGACCAGCTCGAGCGCCTGCACATCCTGACCCGGGCGGACGTGACCACGCGCAACCGCCGCAAGGCCGACCGGCTCGGCTTCGCCTACGACGACCTCGAGCAGCGGGTGGCCGAGCTGGCCGAGCAGGAGGAGATGGCGGCGGTTCGCCCCGATCTCGACGGCGAGCAGATCATGGCCATCCTCGGCGTGAAGCCCGGACGCGAGGTGGGCGAGGCCTACCGGTACCTGCTCGAGCAGCGTCTCGACGACGGGCCGCTGGGCGAGGAAGAGGCAACCCGGCGGTTGCAGGCCTGGTGGGCGGGGCGTGGCCGGTAGCGGTGTCGCCCGTCGTGGCGCGATCCGACGGCGCAACGCCCTCACCGGGTACTCGTTGCTGGCGCCGAGCCTCTTCGGTGTCGTCTGCTTCCTGCTGCTGCCGGTGCTCGTCGTCGTCTGGCTCAGCTTCCAGAGCTGGGACCTGATCGGGCCGATCTCCTACGTCGGCCTCGACAACTACCGGTCGGTGCTCACCGACGGCGTGTTCGGCAATTCGCTCCTGGTCACGCTGGTCTTCGTGGCGCTGGTGGTGCCGATCCAGACCGCCATCGGCCTGTGGGCGGCAACCCTCCTGACCCGCGGGCTGCCGGGCTCCGCCTGGTTCCGCACCATCTACGTGCTTCCGTGGATCGCCGCCCCGCTCGCCCTGGGCGTCGTCTGGAAATGGATCCTCGCGCCGACCGACGGGGCGCTGAACACGCTGATCGGCCAGCGGATCGAATGGCTGAGCGACCCCTCGCTCGCGCTGCCGTCGGTGGCCGCCGTCGTGATCTGGACCAACGTCGGCTACGTGACGCTCTTCTTCATGGCCGGGCTGCTGAACATCCCGGACCAGGTCCTCGAGGCGGCCAGGATCGACGGGGCCGGCGGCATGTCGCTGTTCTGGCAGATCAAACTGCCGCTGCTCCGGCCGACGATGTTCTTTGTGCTGGTGACGACCGTCATCTCGGCGTTCCAGGTCTTCGACCAGGTGTACGCGCTGACCCAGGGCGGTCCCGCCCGCACGACCGACGTCGTCGCGGCGCGCATCTACTATGAGGCCTTCAGCGCGTTCGACCTGGGCCGCGCGGCGGTGATGGCGGTCGTTCTCCTCGTCATCCTGGTCACGATCACGCTCGCCCAGCAGCTCTACTTCCGGCGGAGGGTCACCTATGAGATGGAGTGAGTCCTGATGCGCTGGACCCGGCCGGCCGCCGTCTACCTCGTGCTCGTGGCCGGGGCCGTTTTCACCCTGGCACCGTTCCTGCTGAGCGTCCTGACCGCGTTCAAGCCGAGGCAACAGTTCGCCCGGGAGTCGGCGCTCGCCTGGCCGGACCCGTTCACGCTCGATAACATCGTGGCGCTCATCACCGGTCCCGCGCAGTTCGGCCGCGCCATCCTGGTCACCCTGCTCGCGGCCACGCTCATCCTGGTCGGACAGCTGATCTCGTCGATCCTGGCCGCCTACGCGTTCGCGCGCGTCGACTTCCCCGGCCGCAACGCGCTGTTCTGGGTCTACCTGTCGACGCTGATGATTCCGCCGGTGGTGCTCGTGGTGCCGCTCTACCTGATGATGACCGAGGCCGGGCTGCGCAACAGCTTCTGGAGCCTCGTGCTGCCGTTCGCGTTCGCGTCGCCGTACGCGATCTTCCTGCTCCGCGAGTATTTCCGCGGCATCCCCCAGGAACTGATTGACGCGGCCCGGCTCGACGGCGCCAGCACCCTCGACGTGCTGGTCGAAATCGTCGTGCCGCTGTCCCGGCCGATCATCGCCACCCTGACACTCATCACGATCGTGAGCCACTGGAACAGTTTCATGTGGCCGCTCGTGGTCACCAGCGGCAGCGAATGGCGCGTTGTCACGGTGGCGACGGCATCCCTGCAAAGCCAGTTCAACGGCAATTGGACCCTCGTGATGGCGGCGACGACGCTCGCCCTGGTGCCGCTGCTCGTGCTCTTCCTCGTCTTCCAGCGGCAGTTCGTGCGTTCCATTACCTTCTCCGGGTTGAAGTAATCTGAGAGGAATTCCCGGCCGTTCGCCGGAGCAGCAGAGGAAACCATGCCCAAGCGTTCAACAGTTCTCGCCGCGGGTGCCGCGGCCGTCGTTCTCGTCATCGCCGGGGTCGTCACCGCGCTGACCGTGTCGGGCCAGGGCCCGGCCGACCAGACCACCGTCACCGTGCGGCTCTGGGACGACCAGGTCGCCAAGGCCTATGAAGCATCTTTCGCCGAATTCGAGAAGGACAACCCCGACGTCAACGTCGAGTTGAGCGTCATCCCCTGGGCGGACTACTGGGAGAAACTGCGCACGGATGTCGCGGGCCAGAGTGTCGACGACATCTTCTGGGTCGACGGCGGCAACTACCCCGTCTACGCCGACGCGGGCGCGCTGCTCGACATCGACAAGACGCTGGGGCCGGATGCCTCGTCCGCGTGGGCGCCGGCCGTGGTCGACCAGTACACGCGCGACGGGGTGCTCTGGGGAGTGCCGCAGCTGGCCGACCCCGGCATCGCTGTCTATTACAACGCCGAACTGCTCGCCGATGCCGGCCTCACCGCGGCGGACCTCGACGGCCTGCGCTGGGACCCGACCGGCGCCGATGACACACTCCTGCCCCTGCTGGAGAGGCTGACCCGGGACACCGCCGGGCAGACGGCCGACAGCGCCGGCTTCGACGGAAGCAGCCTGGCCCAGTTCGGCTACAACTCGGCCTACGACGTGCAGGCGATCCTGCTGAACTACCTGGCCTCGAACGGCGCGGAGTTCCAGGACGGCGAGGAGTACGCGTTCGCGTCGCCGAAGGGCGTTGAGGCCTTCCAGTACATGGTCGACCTGATCAATAAGCACCACGTGTCGCCGTCCGCCGCGGATACCAACACGAACGGTGACTTCAGCCGAGACCAGTTCCTGCAGGGCAAGATGGCGTTGTTCCAGAGCGGGGTGTACAACCTGGCCAACGTCAACGAGGGCGCCGACTTCGAATGGGGGGTCGCCCGGCTTCCGGCCGGACCGGCCGGCGCCATCAGCGGCGTCGACGGCATCGTCGCCGCGGGCAGCACGGCGTCCGAGCATCCCGCCGAGGTGAAGCGCGTGCTGGCCTGGCTGGGCAGCGCGAAGGGGTCGGGCTTCATCGGCGCCGGCGGTTCGGCCTCGCCGGCAGTGCTCGCCGCGCAGCAGGACTACTCGGACTACTGGGCGTCGCTGGACGTCGACATCAGCCCGTTCTACGACGTGCTCGAGAACGGCACGGCCCCGGCGCCGAAGGGATCCGGCTGGCCCGCCGCCGACAACGCGATGCGGCCGCTCCTGCAGGAGGTCTTCCTCGGGCGCACCCCCGTGGCCGAGGGCGTGCGCGCCGCCCAGGACGCGGCGAACGCCGCCACCGCAAAGTAGCCGCCCCCGCCCCCGCCCGCCCCGCCCCTTTCGCCGAGATTGACGGTTCCGGTCGAGTTTGCCCGGCACACCAGTCAAACTCGACCGCAACAGGCAACCTCGGCGGCACTAGCAGCCTCCTCCCGAGGATGCCGCGCCTGATCTTTGTGCACAGCTCGGCACCGCCACGCCGCCGCGACCAGGGCGCCTTGCATGATCGTCGGCATGGACAGCCGCGATCTCCCAACGCAGGCGGAGCTTGAGCTCACGCGCGACCAGGCCCTGGTCGGGCTGGACGGCCGGGCACTGCGCCGGGCACATCAGAACGGCGAGAAGAACCGCCTCTCGCGTGGCGTGTACCTTTCAGCTCGAGTGTGGGACGCAGCGGATGACGACGCCCGGTACCTCTTGCGGGTGAAGTCCGTCGTGCTGACCAGGCAGGCGCGCCCAGTGCTCTCACATTTCTCGGCCGCGCGGGTCTGGGGCATTCCCATCCTCGGGTCCTGGCCCCGCGAGGTTCACCTGATGGCCCGCGGCGGAGGGACTCGAGGGTCGAAGTACGGCATCGTCTGGCATCACGATTCGCTGCCGGACGATGAGGTCACGGACATCGACGGCTTCCTCGTGACCAGCAGGCTGCGCACGCTCGTCGACCTGGCTCGGAGCACCCGGTTCCTCTCGGCCGTGGTGAGCCTGGACGCCGGGCTCAGCGCCGCATACCGACTGCCTGATGGGCAGCGCGACCGCGACATCGCCAAAGGAGAGCTCGTCGAAGCCGTCGCGCGCCTCGGCTCAGTTCGCGGATGTCGCGGCGCTCGGCTGGCCGCCGGCTTCGCGGACGGGCTGTCGGGCTCTCCGGGCGAATCCGCGAGCCGCGCGAACATCTTCCTGTCCGGCTTCCCGGCCCCGCTTCTGCAGGTGTCCTACCCACGAATCGAAGGTGGGGAGGACATCGTCGATTTCACCTGGGAGGCGCGGCACCATGTTCGCAGGGTCCCGGTCCTCGGAGAGTTCGACGGCAAGGTCAAGTACACCCGCAACGAATACACACACGGACTCCCGATCGAAGAAATCGTCTGGCGGGAGAAGGTTCGCGAAGACCGGCTCCGCGCCCCCGGACGCGGAATGGTCCGCTGGCTGTGGGATGTCGCGTTGAATCCCGTCGCTCTCCGGGCACGATTAATCAATGCCGGACTGAGGCCGGAGCGATGAGCCGGGGCGCCCACTTTGAGGCTTCCGGTCGAGTTTGCCCCGCGTACCGGGCAACCTCGACCGGAACGGTCAAACTCGGCGGGCGGGACGAAGGACGGGCGTGGTGGCGGAGGGCCGCCGCATCCGGTAGTCTGGGCAGGTTGTCTGTGCGCCGGATTCCCGGCCTCCGCGTTCAACACATGTCACAACCCTCCTGTTGCAGAGATTCTGCAGCCGTTTAGTCCGAAGGAGGTGGGTTAGTCATGCACCAGTACGAATTGATGGTTATCCTCGATCCCGAGATCGATGAGCGCACCGTAGCTCCCAGCCTTGACAAGTTCCTCAACGTTGTTCGCAACGATGGTGGAACCATTGACAAGGTTGATGTCTGGGGTCGTCGTCGTCTCGCGTACGAGATCAACAAGAAGTCCGAAGGCATCTACGCCGTCGTCGATTTCACCGCGAACGCATCCGCAACGGCCGAGCTCGACCGTCAGCTGAAGCTTTCCGAAGCAGTCATGCGCACCAAGGTTCTCCGCGCCGAAGAGGGCATTGCCCAGGTCGTCGTTGCGACCAAGCTCGCCGCAGAGAAGGCCGCCCGCAAGGCTGCCAACCCCAAGGTGATTGCCGCCAAGGCTGAAGCCGCGGCTGCCGCCCCGGCCGCCAAGGTTGCCGCAGCGGTCAAGCCTGCTGCAGCCAAGGCCGACGCTACCGAGGCTCCGGCCAAGGCAGAGGTCAAGGCCGAGGCCAAGACCGAAGCGAAGGCCGACGCCAAGGTTGCCGCTCCGGCCGCCAAGGTTGCCGCAGCAAAGCCCGCAGCCGCCAAGGCTGACGCCGACAAGGCAAGCGACAAGTAGCCCGTGGCCGGCGAGACCGTAATCACCGTGGTGGGCAACCTCACCAGCGATCCGGAACTGCGTTACACGCAGAACGGGCTGGCGGTTGCCAACTTCACCATCGCATCCACTCCGCGCAATTTCGATCGCGCAGCAAACGAGTGGAAAGATGGCGACGCATTGTTCCTGCGCGCGAGCGTTTGGCGTGAATTCGCTGAGCACGTCGCCGGATCATTGACCAAGGGTTCCCGTGTCATCGCTACCGGGCGTCTCAAACAGCGTTCGTATGAGACGAAGGAAGGTGAGAAGCGCACGAGCATGGAGCTCGAGATCGACGAAATTGGTCCTTCGCTGCGCTACGCAACCGCTTCGCTCACCCGCGCGCAGTCTTCATCTCGCGGCGGCGCACCCGCCTCGAGTGGCGGCGACGAGCCCTGGGCAGCCAGCGCTCCCGCCGCACCGGCAGCAGCTTCAGGCGGAGACGTCTGGAACAGCCCGGGAAACTTCAGCGACGAGACTCCCTTCTAAGCCCAACCTCACGGTTGTTGGCTGAATCACACTTTTTAGAAAGTTAGGAAATCATGGCTGGAAAGTCGAGCGGCGACCGCCGCAAGCCGCTTCGCGGAGCTAAGGGTGGCAAGAACGCCGCTCCCGCGAAGTCGATCCGGGTTGGTGTCATCGATTACAAAGATGTCCCCACTCTCCGGAAGTTCATCTCCGAGCGCGGAAAGATCCGTGCCCGCCGTATCACCGGCGTCTCCGTCCAGGAGCAGCGCCTCATCGCCCGTGCCGTCAAGAACGCCCGCGAAATGGCCTTGCTGCCCTACGCGGGCTCAGGCAGGTAAGGAGCCCTCATGTCAAAATTGATTCTGACGCACGAGGTCTCCGGACTCGGTGCACCCGGCGACGTCGTTGAAGTTAAGAACGGCTTCGCCCGCAACTATCTCGTTCCCCAGGGCTTCGCTGTTGCGTGGACCCGCGGTGGCGAGAAGCAGATCAACCAGATCAAGGCAGCCCGCGTAGCCCGCGAGCACGCCACCCTGGAAGAGGCGCAGGCCCTCAAGGCGGCCCTCGAGAACACCAAGGTCAAGCTCGTCGTCACGGCCGGCCAGGGCGGACGCCTCTTCGGCTCCGTCAAGACCACCGATGTCGCCGAAGCAGTCGCGGCTGCTGGTCTCGGTGCGATCGACAAGCGCAAGATCGAGCTCAGCCCGATCAAGATGGTCGGTGAGCACACGGCGACTGTTCGTCTCCGTGACGAGCTCAGCGCCACCATCACCCTGCTGGTGGTCGCCGCTAAGTAAGCGACGATCTCGGCGGCGTAGCGGCGGATCCCCTCGGGGGTTCGCCGCTACACCTGTTTAAGGTCCACCGCTACCCCTGGACAACGCCTCCAGCGCGCCCAGTGTGGGGGTCAATTCGGGCCGACTCATAGCGGCGTTTATACACAGGAATCACCAGCACACACAACGTTCAAGGCGCACTTTAGACAAGTATTTACACACAGGTGTGCATAGTTTTATTTCCTGGTCAAAAGGCATTTATTACGAAATGCTCTTAAGTTATCCCCAGATCAGTCCACAGGTTGTGCACAACTCCCACGGCGTTTCGCGCAGATTATCCACAGGCTTGTCCACAGGGCCGTTTGGCCCGGTGCACGCCGATCCCTAGTCTGGCAACGCGGGGTTTCCCGGAGTGCGCGCGCGCCGGGCCGCGACTGTCAGCGGGTCCTGATACACCGGTAACAAATACACAAAAAGGAGGCGGAGTGTCGATCGCTCACCTGGGTCTGGCCGACCCGCGCAACGCAGATCCACGCGGTGCCACCGAATACCGTGAGCGCACCCCGCCGCACGACCTCCTCGCCGAACAGAGCGCCCTCGGGGGCATGATGCTGAGCAAGGACGCCGTCGCCGACGTCGTCGAGACGGTGCGCTCGACGGACTTCTACATCCCCAAGCACGAGATCATCTTCGACGCGATCCTCTCGCTCTACTCGCACGGCGAACCGACCGACGTCATCACCGTCACCGACGAACTCACGAAGATCGGCGAACTCTCCCGGGCCGGCGGCGCCGAGTACCTGCACACGCTCACCAGCCTCGTTCCCACCGCGGCCAACGCGGGCTTCTACTCCACAATCGTCGCCGAGCGGGCGCTGCTCCGCCGCCTCGTCGAGGCCGGCACCCGGATCGCGCAGATGGGCTACTCCGGCGAGGGCGAAGTGCTCGACCTGGTCAACACCGCGCAGGCCGAGATCTACTCCGTCACGGGCGGCACCCAGACCGAGGACTACGTCCCCCTCACCGACGCGGTCACCGCCGCGATCGACGAGATCGAGGCCGCCAAGCTCAAGGACGGCCAGATGAGCGGCGTCCCCACCGGGTTCGCCGACCTCGACGAGCTCACCAACGGGTTCCACGGCGGGCAGCTGATCATCGTCGCGGCCCGGCCGGCGCTCGGAAAGTCGACGCTCGCGCTCGACTTCGCCCGGTCCGCCTCGATCCACCACGACATGCCCAGCATCTTCTTCTCCCTCGAAATGGGACGCAGTGAGATCGCGATGCGCCTGCTCGCCGCGGAGGCATCCGTGCCGCTGCAGAGCATGCGTAAGGGAACCGTCGATGCCCGCGACTGGACGACGATCGCCCAGACCCGCGGCCGCATCAACGACGCCCCGCTCTACATCGACGACAGCCCCAACATGACCCTCGTGGAGATTCGCGCCAAGTGCCGTCGGCTCAAGCAGCGCGTCGGGCTCAAGATGGTCATCATCGACTACCTGCAGCTGATGACCTCCGGAAAGCGCGTCGAGTCACGCCAGCAGGAAGTCAGTGAGTTCTCCCGGGCGCTCAAGCTGCTGGCCAAGGAACTCCAGGTCCCCGTCATCGCGCTCTCGCAGCTCAACCGTGGCCCCGAGCAGCGCGCCGACAAGATGCCGGCCATCTCCGACCTCCGCGAGTCCGGCTCCCTCGAACAGGATGCCGACATGGTTATCCTGCTGCACCGCGAGAGTGCCTACGAAAAAGACAACCCGCGCGCGGGCGAGGCCGACCTGATCGTGGCCAAGCACCGCAACGGCCCCACGCGCACGGTCACGGTCGCCTTCCACGGCCACTACTCCCGCTTCGCGGACATGGTTCCCGGCGCGTAGCCCGCCGCTGTACTGCGCTGGCAAACAGTGCAGGAGGAACCATGGCCACCATCGAACGTGACGTCGTCATCATCGGCGCTGTTCTCGGAATGGCAACCGCGTCGCGGGCGTCGCCCCCGCTACGCTACGAGGACCAGTGCAGCACCGTCGCGCACGTGGTCGGGTCCGCTACCGGTCGCGACCGCCCCCGACGTACCGCAACGAAGGGGAAACCGTGAAAGTTGGAGTGCCACGAGAGAGCCGTGAGGGTGAGCGTCGCGTCGCGGCCACACCGGAGACGGTCGGCCAGCTGAAGGACCTTGGGGTCGAGATCCAGATCGAAGCCGGCGCCGGAACCGCGGCCGGCTACCCGGATTCTGCGTACACGGATGCCGGCGCCCGCGTCGTGCCGCAACTCGACACCGCCGGGCTCGACGTCTACTGCCACGTGCGGCCGCTCACGCCCGCACAAGCGACCGGCCTCAGCCGCGGCACGATCACGATCGGCCTGGCCTCGCCGGCCGCCGAGCTGGACACCGTGTCCGCCCTCGCCACCGCAGGCGTGACCGCCTTCGCGCTCGAATTGGTGCCGCGGATCTCCCGCGCCCAGTCGATGGACGCGCTCAGCTCCCAGTCCCTGGTCGCCGGCTACCGCGCGGTGCTCGAGGCGGCCATCCGTTTTCCCCGGTTCTTCCCGCTCTACATGACGGCGGCCGGCACGATCCCGCCGGCCCGAGTGCTCGTGCTCGGCGCCGGCGTCGCCGGCCTGCAGGCCATCGGCACCGCCAAGCGCCTCGGCGCGCGCGTCTCCGCCTACGACGTCCGCCCCGCCTCCGCCGACGAGGTCACGTCGATGGGCGGCACCTTCATCAACCTGGACCTCGACGCGGTCGAGGGAGCCGGCGGCTACGCCCGCGAGCTCAGCGAAGACCGGTCGGTGCGCCAGCGCGAGCTGCTCGCGCCGTACGTCGCCGCCGCGGACGTGCTCATCACCACCGCGGCCATCCCGGGCCGGCCGGCCCCGCTGCTGGTGACCGGCGCCATGGTCGCCGCCATGCGGGCCGGATCCGTCGTCATCGACCTCGCCGCCGAAACCGGCGGCAACGTCGAAGGCGTGGTCGCCGGGCAGGATGTCGGGGTCCCGACGACCGCGGGCGACGGGGCGGTGATCCTGGTCGGCATGAAGGACGCGCCATCCGCGATGCCCACCGACGCCTCCAGGCTGTACGCGAAGAACGTCGCCAACCTGCTCGCGCTGATGACCTCCGCCGACGGCATCGTCGCCCCCGATTTCACCGACGAGGTTCTCGCCGGTGCCTGTCTGACCCACGACGGCAAGGTCACACATGCGCCGACGGCCACCGCCCTGGAGGGAGAACGCTAATGGAACCGATCACACTCCTGACCGTGGTCGTGCTGTCCGTCTTCGTCGGCTTCGAGGTTGTCTCGAAGGTGTCGAGCACGCTGCACACCCCGCTGATGTCCGGCGCCAACGCGATCCACGGGATCATCCTGATCGGCGGGATCATCGTCGCCGGACAGACGACCGAACCCGGACTGCTGGTTGTCGCCCTGGTCGCCGTCGTGCTCGCCACCGCCAACCTCGTCGGCGGCTTCGTGGTGACCGACCGGATGCTGGGGATGTTCCGGGGCCGAAAGCCCACGACCGACGCCGGGAAGGGCACCAAATGAGCCTGCTGTCTCCCGAATGGACGGCGATCCTCTACCTGATCGCGGCCGTCTGCTTCATCCTGGCGCTCAAGGGACTCAACTCCCCGCGCACCGCCCGGCGAGGCAACCTGATCGGCGCCGCGGGGGCCCTGCTGGCCGTCGTGACGGTGTTCCTGTCGTCGAGGCTCGAGAACATTCCGCTCATCCTCGCGGCGATCGCCGTCGGCTCGGCCATTGCCGCTCCGATCGCCCGGCGCGTGCAAATGACCCAAATGCCTCAGCTTGTGGCCCTCTTCAACGGCGTCGGCGGCGGGGCGGCCGCGCTCGTGGCCGTGCTGGAACTCGGACACAACGCCGACACCTCGGTGCGGGTGGCCGTGGTCTTCACGATGCTCGTCGGCGCTGTGTCCTTCTCCGGTTCCGCCGTGACGGTGGCCAAGCTCCAGGAACTCATCACCACGCGACCGGTCATCTTCCCGGGCATGCGCTGGGTGATGTCGGCCGTGCTGATCGCAGCGCTCGTCGTCGGGGGCTTCGTCATCGCCACCGGGTCGGCCGGCTGGGCGATCGCCCTGCTGCTGCTCGGCCTCGCCGCGGGGCTCCTGCTCGTGCTGCCGGTCGGCGGGGCCGACGTGCCCATCGTCATCTCCCTGCTGAACGCCTTCACCGGGCTCGCGGTCGCGGCATCCGGAATCGTGCTCGGCAACCTGCTGCTCGTGGTCGCCGGCACCCTCGTCGGCGCCAGCGGCACGATCCTGACCCGCGCGATGGCATCCGCCATGGGCCGCGGCGTCAGCGGGATCATGTTCGGGGCGTTCCGCGGCGGATCGACCGCCGGGTCGACCGCGCAGAGCGACCGCCCGGTGCGCTCGTCAGGGCCGGAGGACGTCGCCGTGCTCCTCGCCTACGCCCAGCGGGTCGTGATCGTGCCCGGCTACGGGCTCGCCGTCGCCCAGGGCCAGCACACCATCGCCGAACTCGCCACCACCCTCGCCGCCCGTGGGGTCGAGGTTGACTTCGCTATCCACCCCGTCGCCGGCCGGATGCCGGGGCACATGAACGTGCTGCTGGCCGAGGCGAACGTGCCGTACGAGTCGCTCAAGGAGATGGCCGAGGTCAACCCGGAGTTCAAGCACGCGGATGTCGCCCTCGTCGTCGGTGCGAACGACGTGGTCAACCCGGCGGCCAAGTCCTCTCCCGGGTCACCCATCTACGGGATGCCGATCCTCGAGGTCGGGCAGGCGCGGCAGGTCATCTTCCTGAAACGCTCGATGCGCCCCGGCTTCGCCGGGATCGAGAACGAGTTGCTCTACGACCCGAAGACCTCGCTGCTCTTCGGCGACGCGAAGGATTCGCTGACCAAGGTGCTGGGGGCCGTCAACGCCCTCTGACCGGGCGACCTCTGTCGTTTGCCCGCCCGCTCCGGGGCCCGCACCGCCCGCGCGTAGACTGGGCCGGTACGAGATTCCGTAACGAAAGAGGTGCGCGTGGCGAAAGCCCAGGCAGCCGGCACCGTTGGTGCGCGGCTCGATGTCCGGTCCGGCGCGCGGTACTGGACGGTTCCCGTCATTCGTGCCGCCCTGGCCCTCATCCCGGCGGCGGTCATCACCTTCACGGCCGATCATGCCGCCCAGTTCGGGCTCCTGGTCTTCGGCGCGTTCGCCCTCGCCGGCGGCCTGCTGCTGGCCGGACTGAGTTGGCGCACGCTGGGCGACCCCCGCGAACGCATGCTCTTCGCGGTGCAGGGCGCGGTCGGCGTCGTTGCCGGAGCGCTCGCCCTCGCACTTAACGGTGGCGGGCTCGGCTTCTTCCTCTACCTGGTCAGCGTCTGGGCCGCAGTGACCGGCTTCCTCGAGCTGTACAGCGGTGTCCGCGTGCGCGGGCGGTCGGCATCCTCCCGGGACTGGATGCTCGTGGGCGGCCTGACCGCGGGGCTCTCCCTCGCCTTCCTGCTCTTGCCACCCAACGCCGTCGTCGCGGTCGGCCTGTTCGGCGCCTACCTTGTCATCCTGGGCGTGTACCTCGTCATTGCCGGCCTCTCCCTCAAGTGGGCGCCGACCGATGAGCCGGCCCCGGCATCCGTCCCCAACGATTTGGACCCTTCGTGACCCAGAACACCCCGCACCAGCCCAGCCGATCCGACAGGATGAAGCCGGCCGAGCTCATCGGATTCTCCGGAGTGCTGGCACTGGTCGTCGGACTCGTCGTGCTGATGAGCACGCGCCAGGTCGTGCTGTCCGTGATCTCCCTGGGCGTCACGTTCATCGTGGTGCTCATCTCCGTCGCCATGTTCACGCTGAACATGAAGCCGAACGACGCCGAGAAGACCGACCTCGACGAGCAGAACCACGGCGCCTAAGGCCCACCGAACACCGCCGAGTTTGTCCGTTCCGGTCGACCTTGCCTGGTGCGCCAGGCAAACTCGACCGGAAGTGCCAAACTCGGCGGATGCGCGGATGCGCGGATGCGCGACTGCAGGCAAGCGGCGCGGGAGGGGTTAGCGCAGGTGGTCGATCAGGGGATCGGCCAGACCGACGTAGCCGGCCGGGGTGAGGGCGAGCAGACGCGCCCTGGCGGCGTCGCCGATCTCGAGGCCCGAGACGAACGCGGCCAGGTCGGCCTGCCCGATGCGCTTGCCGCGGGTCAGCTCCTTGAGCAGCGCGTAAGGGTCCGCGATCGTGGAGCGCCCGGCCGTCACCTCGGCGCGGATCACGGTCTGGATCGCTTCGCCCAGGATCTCCCAGTTCGCATCGAGGTCGGCCGCGAGCAGCACTCGGTCGATGTCGATCTCGCCGAGGCCGCGCACGATGTTGTCGAGGGCGAGCAGGGAGTGGCCGAATCCGACGCCGATGTTGCGCTGCGTGGTCGAGTCGGTCAGGTCGCGCTGCAGGCGCGAGGTGACCAGCGTGGCCGAGAGCGAGTCCAGGATGGCGCTCGAGAGCTCCAGGTTGGCCTCGGCGTTCTCGAACCGGATCGGGTTGATCTTGTGCGGCATCGTCGACGAGCCGGTCGCCCCGGCCTGCGGGATCTGACGGAAGTAGCCGATCGAGATGTAGCTCCAGATGTCCGTGGCCAGGTTGTGCAGCACCCGGTTGGCGTGCGAGACCCTGGTGTAGAGCTCGGCCTGCCAGTCGTGGGACTCGATCTGAGTCGTGAGCGGGTTCCAGGTGAGACCGAGGCCCTCGACGAACTCCCGTGAGATGGCCGGCCAGTCGACGGATGGCTCTGCCGCGACGTGGGCGGCGAACGTGCCGGTGGCGCCGCTGAACTTGCCGAGGTAGTCGTTGCCCTCGACCTGGCCGGCGATGCGTTCCAGGCGGTAGACGAAGACGGCGATTTCCTTGCCCATGGTCGTCGGCGTCGCCGGCTGGCCGTGGGTGCGGGCGAGCATGGCGTCCGCGCGGTATTCCACGGCCCGGCCGCGCAGGGCCTCGATGACGGCGCGAAGCTTGGGCAGCCAGACATCGCCCACGGCCGCGCGCACGGTCAGTGCGTAGGCCAGGTTGTTGATGTCTTCGCTGGTGGCCGCGAAGTGCGTGAGTTCGCTGATGTGCTCCAGGCCGAGGGGGACGAGGCGGCGGCGCACGAGGTACTCGACGGCCTTGACGTCGTGCCGGGTGGTGGCCTCGAGCGCGGCGAGCTCGTCGATTTCGGCCTGGCCGAAGGAGGTGACGATGTGGCGCAGGGCTGCCTTCTGCTCCGCGTCCAGCGGGGAGGAGCCGAACAGCTTGTGGTCCGTCAGCGTGATCAGCCATTCGACCTCGACCTGCACGCGTGCGCGGTTGAGTCCCGCCTCTGACAGGTACTCGCCCAGTTCGGTGACGGCTGCGCGGTAGCGGCCGTCGAGCGGGCTGAGGACCTGGGGGGGTAGTGGACTCATCGGACTCCCTGTCTGATTGCGGGTGCGAGCTGCTTGAAAAGCGCCTGGTTCGCACTGTCAATCATGCCTAAAACCGAGTCAAACAAAGCATCGTCGGAGTAATACGGGTCGGGAACGTCCTGGAGGACGGCCTGATCCGGGTCGAAACTGAGCAGCAGGCGCACCTTGCCGCGGTCGTGCTCCGTGCCCGCCCAGTTGCGCAGGATGCGTTCCTGCGAGCGGTCGAGCACCACGACGAGGTCGAGGTCGGTGAACCAGGTGGGGTCGAACTGGCGCGCACGGTGGTGGCTGCCGTCGTAGCCGCGTTTGGCGAGGGCGGTGATCGTGCGCCGGTCGGCCTGCTCGCCCACATGCCAGTCCCCGGTGCCGGCCGAACTCGTGGTGATCAGTCGACTCAACCCGGAGCGCGTGATCAGGTCGCGCAACATCACCTCCGCCATCGGCGAGCGGCAAATGTTGCCGGTGCACACGAAAATGATGCGGAAGGGTGTCGCCTCATCGGGGTTGAGGGCGGCGAAACTCATTCACCCATTGTGGACCCCGTTTCCTGTCCTGCACACCCGCCCTTTTCGTGAACACTGAACAAACCCGGGCGCGGCCGGGGGCGGGCGGGCGCGGTCGGGCAGGCTCGGGAAAGTCGATGGAGGAGGTGCCGTGGAGGGTCTTCTGCCTGCGGGACTGTTCGGCGACCCGACGGCAGCCGAGCGGGACGCCGAGCGTCTCTGGGCGCTGCGCGAGCAACGGATGCTGCTGCGCGACCTCCGAGACGAGGTGCACCTGGCAGCAGGCTCGGTGGCCGCCGCCGATCTGGGCGACTCGTGGCAGTCGGCGGCGCATCGGGGCTACGCGGCACGCCTCGGCGACCTGGCCGGCGACCTGTGCCGGGCCGGCCGGCAGCTCGACGACGCCCTCGACGCCGTGCACGCGTCCATTTCGAGGCTCACGGCCCCATGACCGGCCGGGCAGCGCAATGAACGGAGACGACGCCCCCGGCGCGCTCGTGCTCTCCGGCGGCGGCACCACGATGGTCTCCACCGACGCGCTCCTGGCGCAGGCGGCGCGGCTGGCGCTCCTGCGGGCCGACGCGAGGGACTGGCAGGCTCGACTGGAACGCATCCGCGCCCTGGAGGCCCTTCCGGCGCCGGCCTGGTCGGCCGAGGACCCAGGCCTCGCGGTGTTCGCGGCCCGGCAAACCATCGACGCGGTCGAAGCCCGCAGCGGGGAGCTGGCCGAATCGCTCGTGGTGGCCGCGGAGGCATACGGGCAGGCCGATCGCACCGCCGCGATGCTCGCCCGCATGACGGGGGCCTGGCTCGGGCACAGCCTGGGCCGGCTGGCTCCGCTGGTCTTCGCCGCCGCGATCCCGGCCGCCACGGCAGGCGCGGTGGCCTGGCTGCTCGGGGGCCTGCTGCGGCGCGACGCCCCCGGCACCGCCCGGAGCAGAGGCCCCGGCACCGCCCGGAGCCCGGGCCCGGACGTCGCCGGGCTGTGGATCGGTGACCCCCGCCTGCTGGCGAACCCGGCCGTGGTCGCCCTGGTGCGGGTGCTGGTGTCCTCGGTCGATGACGTGGCGGCCGGCGCGGTCGGTGTGCCCTTCCCGGTCTCCGCCGCCCTCGGCGACGAGGGGGCCGGGCTGTTCGGGGTGACGACGACCGCGGCCGGCACGCTCGCCGTGGCGCGTTCGATCGGGATGCTGCGGGAGACGCCGGTCACGGTCACCCGCGTCGGGAAGCCGCGACCGGCCAGGCCGCCGGGCGGGTTCGCGGACCTCGCCGCCCGGATCCCCCGCGTCTCAACGGGCGGGCCGCAGGTGCGCATCGAGCGGTACGGCGGCGCCGCGGACGCCGCCTGGCTGGTGTACATCGGCGGCACGGCCGAGTGGAGCCCGGTCTCCGCCGGCGAACCGTGGGACATGACCTCCAACATCACCGCGGTCGCCGAGCAGGGCGCGGGCTCGTACCGGGCGGTCGTCCAGGCCATGCACGAGGCCGGCATCCGCCCCACCGACGCGGTGATCCCGGTCGGCCACTCCCAGGGCGGCCTGGTCGCGGCGCAGCTGGCCGCGGCGGGGGAATTCAACACCGTCGCGGTGGCCACCTTCGGCGCACCGGTCGCCAAGGTGCCGGTGCCGCCCGGGCTGCCCGTGATCGCGGTGGAGCACTCCGAGGATCTCGTGCCCGCGCTCGGCGGCGCCGCCCGCGATGCCGCGGCCCGGCTCACCGTGAGCCGGGAGCTGTACGCCGACGCGGCGGTGCCCGCCTCGCCGCTACCGGCTCACGGACTGGTGACCTACCGGGAGACCGCCCGCATGATCGACGCCTCCCCGGCTCCGGCGCTGGCCGACTTCCGCACGCTGCTCGCGGCGACCGTGGGTACGGCCCCCGGCGTCGCCTCCCGGTGGCGGGGAACCCGATCGGGTTCTAGCGGCGCGCAGTGACCGGCCGCACGAGAATCCCGAGCAGCCAGCTGATGATGCCGAGCACGAGCGCGCCGAGCACGCCCCACCAGAAGTCGTCGACGACGAGGCCGAAGCCCATCAGCTCGGAGATCCAGGCGACGAGCATCAGGAGCAGGCCGTTCACGATCAGCGCGAGCAGGCCCAGGGTGAGGATGTACAGCGGCAACGCGATGATGCGGACGAGCGTGCCGATGACGGTGTTGACGAGGCCGAAGATCAGGGCAACCAGCGCGAAGGTCAGGACGGCTGCCACGGTCGTGTCCGCGTACGGCTCGACATGCACCCCGGTGACGATCAGGGTTGTCAGCCACAGCGCGACCGTGTTGAGGATCAGCTTGATCAGGAATCTGCCCATGCGTCCACTATGGCACCGGACCGGGGCCGTGCGCATGCGGTCAGGTGAATATGCCGCGGCGTAGACTCGCCGAGTGAGCCCCTCTGACCTGCCATCAGTCCGTCTGCGTCCCGAGATCGTTGCCCTGCCTGCTTACCGCCAGGGCAAACCGGCCGACGCGTCGGCGTTCAAGCTGTCGAGCAATGAGAACCCGTTCGACCCGCTCCCCAGCGTCATCGAGGCGGTGAACGCCGTCACCGCGTTCAACCGCTACCCGGATGCCTCCGCCCTGGCGCTCCGGGAACGCCTCGCCGCCAGGTTCGGTGTCGGTTCCGACGAGGTGCACGTCGGCTCCGGGTCGGTGGCGCTGCTGGCCCAGCTGATCCTCGCCGCGGCCGGACCCGGCGACGAGGTGCTGTACTCCTGGCGCTCGTTCGAGGCCTACCCCGGCCTCGTCACGGTCAGCGGGGCGACCAGCGTGCAGGTCCCGAACCGCGCCGACCATGGCCACGACCTGCCGGAGATGGCGGCGAATATCAGCGACCGCACCCGGGTCGTCATCGTCTGCAGCCCGAACAACCCGACCGGCACCATCGTCACGGCCGAGGAATTCGACGCGTTCATGGCCGTCGTTCCGCGGGACCTCCTCGTCATCCTCGACGAGGCCTATGCCGAGTTCGTGACCGCCCCCGACGCGGTCAACGGGCAATTGCTGCTCGCCCGGTACCCCAACCTGGTCGTGCTGCGCACCTTCTCCAAGGCCTTCGGGCTCGCCGGACTCCGGGTCGGCTACGCCCTCGGCCCGGTCCCGATCCTCGACGCCGCCCGCTCGACGGCGATCCCCCTCTCCGTCACCGGGCCCGCCGCCGCCGCCGCCATCGCCTCCCTCGACGTCGAACGCGAGCTGCTCGCCCGGGTCACGGTCATCGCCAAGCGCCGCGACGCGGCCTGGCGGGCGCTCGGCGAGCAGGGCTGGAACATCCCGAACCCCCAGGGCAACTTCCTCTGGCTGCCCACGGGCGAGCAGACGACCGAGGTCACCGACCGGCTCTTCGACGCAGGCCTCGTCGTGCGTGCCTTCCAGCCGGACGGCATCCGGGTCTCGATCGGCGAGGAAGCGGCTGTGGAGGAACTCCTACGGATCGCGGCTGACATTGTCGGAAATCTACCGACGGGCAACCCGGCCCGCCGGTTAGGTTAGAACCGTGGCAGCCACCCCCAATGACGCACTTCCGACCGTGCAGCTGCTCTCCACGGAGGGCGTGTTCCGGCCGAATGACGCCGCGGCCGAGTTCCTGCCCTACCTCGAGCGGCTGACCGAGGACGACCACCGCCGGTTCTACCGCGACATGGTCGTCGTGCGGAAGTTCGACACCGAAGCGGCCAACCTGCAGCGCCAGGGCCAGCTGGCCCTGTGGGTGCCCAGCCACGGCCAGGAGGCCGCCCAGGTCGGCTCCGCCTACGCGACCAGGCCGCAAGACCACGTCTTCCCCTCCTACCGCGAACACGTCGTCGGCATGATCAGGGGGCTCGACCCCGTCGACATCCTCCGGATGCTGCGCGGTGTCACCCTCGGCGGCTGGAACCCTGAGGACCACGGCAACTTCCACCTCTACACGCTCGTCCTCGCCTCGCAGACCCTGCACGCCACCGGCTACGCGATGGGCATGCAGCTTGACGGATCAACGGCCACCGGCAACCCGGAGACCGACCAGGCCGTGATCGTCTACTACGGCGACGGAGCGTCCTCGCAGGGCGACGCCAACGAGGCGCTCGTCTTCGCGGCCAGCTACCAGACCCCGCAGGTGTTCTTCCTGCAGAACAACCACTGGGCCATCTCGGTGCCGGTCACCCGCCAGTCGCGCACGCCTCTGTACCTCCGCGCGGGCGGCTTCGGCATCCCGGGAATCCAGGTCGACGGCAACGACGTGCTCGCCAGCTACGCCGTGACCGCCAAGTCGATGGACGACGCGCGCGCCGGCCGCGGCCCGGCCCTGATCGAGGCTCTCACCTACCGGGTCGGCGCCCACACCACGGCCGACGATCCGACCAAGTACCGCGACCCGGACGAGCTGGCCCGGTGGGTCGCCCGCGACCCGATCGCGCGGTTCCGCACCTATCTGCAGGGACTCGGCGTGGAGCAGGAGTTCCTCGACTCCGTCGATGAGGAAGCCGCCGACTACGCCTCCGATGTGCGCCGCCGGGCGCTGGAGATCCGCGCGCCGGAACGCTCGATCATCTTCGACAACGTCTACGCCGAGCCCCACCCGCTCATCACTGAACAGAAGACCTGGCTCGAACGCTACGAGGCATCCTTCGAAGGGGGCCAGGCATGAACGACGAGACGGTGACCACCGGCCCGACCGTCACCGACGGCGCCCCCGCGGCATCCGCGAACCTGCCCATGACGAAGGCCCTGAACGCCGGGCTCCGGCAGGCGATGCTGGCCGACCCGAAGGTGCTGCTGATGGGCGAGGACATCGGCCCGCTCGGCGGCGTCTTCCGCGTGACCGAGGGGCTCTTCGCCGAATTCGGCGACAAGCGCGTGCTGGACACCCCGCTGGCCGAATCCGGGATCATCGGCACGGCGATCGGCCTGGCCATGCGCGGCTTCCGCCCGGTCTGCGAGATCCAGTTCGACGGTTTTGTCTTCCCCGGCTTCGACCAGATCACCAGCCAGCTCGCCAGGATGCGGAACCGCCACGAGGGGCAGCTGGTCATGCCCGTCGTCATCCGCATCCCCTACGGCGGCCACATCGGTTCGATCGAGCACCACCAGGAGAGCCCGGAGGCGTACTTCGCGCACACGCCGGGCCTGCGCGTGGTCAGCCCGTCGAACCCGCACGACGCCTACTGGATGATGCAGGAGGCCATCGCCTCCGACGACCCGGTGATCTTTTTCGAGCCCAAGAGCCGGTACTGGCCCAAGGGCGAGGTGCAGTTCGGTGAGAGCGGCAGCCCGCTGCACGCGAGCCGCGTCGTGCGCACCGGCACGGATGTCACGGTCGTCGGCCACGGCGCCATGGTGAGCGTGCTGCTGCAGGCCGCCGACATCGCCCAGGCGGAGGGCATCAGCATCGAGGTCGTGGACCTGCGCTCGCTCTCCCCGATCGACTACGGACCGATCCTCGCCTCCGTGGAGAAGACGGCCCACCTGGTCGTCGCCCAGGAGGCGCACGGCTTCGTCAGCGTCGGCTCCGAAATCGCCGCGACCGTCGCCGAGAAGGCGTTCTACACGCTCGAGGCCCCCGTGCTGCGGGTCTCGGCCTTCGACACCCCGTTCCCGCCGGCGGCCGTCGAGACCCACTTCCTGCCGAGCCCCGACCGCGTCCTCGAGGCCATCGACCGCGCCCTCGCCTACTGACCCATGATTCGTCTCAAGGAAGGCACAGCATGACCGTGTCGAAGTTCACCCTCCCGGATGTCGGCGAAGGACTCACCGAGGCCGAGATCGTCGAGTGGAAGGTGGCTCCCGGCGACACGGTGACCATCAACCAGGTCCTCGTCGAGATCGAGACCGCCAAGTCGCTGGTCGAGCTGCCGTCCCCGTTCGTCGGCGTCGTCGGCGAGATCCTCGTGCCGGCCGGGACGACGGTGGACGTCGGGACGCCGATCATCACGATCCGGTCGGACGCGGCCTCGGACGCCGCCGCTGCGCCGGGGGCCGACGTGCCGGCGCCGATCAGGGAGGCTGCCGACGCGGCCGCCGATGTCGCCAACACGATCACCGAGGACGGATCGGCCGCGGTCCTCGTCGGCCGCGGCGCCGCGGCGACGATGCCGACCCGCCGCAAACGGCACAGCGGCGCCCGCGTGGCGCACGAGTCGATGGCCCCGCCCGCCGCGGCATCCGCTCGCCCGGCTGCCACCCCACTCCCGCAGCAGGTGCCCGGCGCCCCGGTGGGACCGGTGTTCGCCAAACCGCCGATCCGCAAGCTCGCCAAGGACCTCGGCGTCGACCTCTCCCAGGTCACCCCGACCGGCCCGATCGGGGACGTGACCCGCGAGGACGTGCTGCGCGAGGCGACCCAGGTGAGCGTTTTCCGCAACATCGAGACCCCGGAGTGGCCCGCCGACCGCGAGGAACGCATCCCGGTCAAGGGGGTGCGCAAGGCCATCGCCCAGGCCATGGTCAAGAGCGCGTTCACCGCGCCGCACGTGAGCCTCTTCGTCGACGTCGACGCCACCCGCACGATGGAGTTCGTGAAGCGACTCAAGGCGTCGACCGACTTCGCCGGGGTGCGGGTGTCGCCGCTGCTGATCATGGCCAAGGCCATGATCTGGGCGGTGCGCCGCAACCCCACCGTCAACTCGACCTTCACCGACGACGAGGTCATCATCCGGCACTACGTCAACCTGGGCATCGCCGCGGCGACACCGCGCGGGCTCATCGTGCCCAACATCAAGGAGGCCCAGGACATGAGCCTGCTCGAGCTGGCTTCTGCTCTCGAACGGCTCACGATCATCGCCCGCGACGGGAAGACGAGCCCCGCCGAGATGGCCGGCGGCACGATCACGATCACGAACATCGGCGTGTTCGGCATGGACACCGGAACGCCCATCCTCAATGCCGGCGAGGCCGGAATCGTCGCGCTGGGCACGATCAAGCAGAAACCGTGGGTCGTCGACGGTGAGGTCCGCGTGCGGTACGTCACCACGATCGGGGCGAGCTTCGACCACCGCGTCGTCGACGGGGATGTCGCCAGCCGGTTCCTCGCCGACGTGGCGAGCATCATCGAGGAACCGGCGCTGCTGCTCGAATAGCGGGCCGCAGTCGTCCGGGAAGCACGTCATCGGGGAAGCAGGGGAGGGGTCGATGGGGCATTCAGTCCGGGGCGCCACCCGCGGCGCCGGCGCCCGCATCCTCGGCACCCTTCTCCTGGGCGCCCTCCTCCTGTCGGGCTGCGTGGCCGAACCGGCACCGCAGACGGATGCCCCCGCAGCGAGCGAGCGCCCGAGCGTGCCCGGGCGGGTGCCCTCGCCCGTGCTCGACGCGACAACGGCCCGGCCGGGCACTCCGCTCACCGTGATAGCCGACGCCGATCCGGTGCGGAATGCCATCGCCGCCAGCGCCGCCCTGTACTCCGAGTCGCGGCTGGTCGTCACGGCGTCGGTGGGTGACCTGGCTGCCCAGCTCCTGGCCTCCTCTGCCGCGGTGGCGCTCGGTGTCCCGCTCCTGCTCACGCCAACGCCGGATGCGACGGCCGCGGCCGCAGCGCTTGAAGACGAACTCGGCCGCCTCGGGGCATCCCACCTGCTGAAGGTGGGCGGCGATCCCGCGGCCCGGCACGTCGGCACCGATGCGGCGGGGAGGGAGGAGTTCCACGTGGTCGCCTCGCCGGACGCGGTGGTCGCGATCCTGCCCCGCGAGCTCGCCGCGGAGGCGGTGACCGCGGACGCCGTGACCGCGGACGGCGCGCTCGCCGCGGTCGCGAAGCTGAAGCCCGGCACCCCGCTCCTGCTCGGACTGGCCGCGGGCGCCGACCCGATGCCGACCACGATGCCGACCACGACGCCGACCACGACGCCGACCACGACGCCGACGGCGCCTGCAGCGGCAGCGACGGAC